>JAOPWO010000041.1 GCA_025965635.1 Modestobacter sp.
GCGCTGATGCGCTGAGTGAGTGACAGGAGGGCCCCGTCGACGCGAGGCGACGGGGCCCTCCCGCGTCCAGCCGGGCGTCACGTGACGCAACCGCCCGCCGCGCAGGGGCTCGGGTCACCTGGTTGGACGGGGCCCACCCCCGTGGCGGGCACCGGGTGGGCGCCCTCAGGGTGGGGCAGGGCGGCCCGCCGCGCCCCCGGGCCCCCGCCTCACCCGCACAGGCGGCGCATGGTCTCCACGGTCCTCAGGCGGCTCTGGCGGCTGTCGTCCATCGGCTGCACGTTGATGGTGGTCACGCCGGCCTCGGCGAAGGCGGCGATCCGTTCCGCCACGTGGCCCTCCGGGCCGATCAGCGACGTCGCCCGCAGGAGGTCCTCCGGCACCGCGGCGGCTGCCTCGTCCTTGCGGCCGGCCAGGTACAGGTCCTGGATGGTCTCGGCCTCCGCCTCGTAGCCGTAGCGCCGGGCGAGGTCGTTGTAGAAGTTCTTGCCCTTGGCGCCCATGCCCCCGACGTACAGCGCGAGGCTGGCGCGCACCGCGTCGAGCAGGTGCTCGACGTCGTCGCCGATGGCGACCGGCAGGCCGACGACGACGTCCAGCTCGCCGAGCGCCTCGTCCCGCTTCGCCTTGCCCGCTGCGAGGGCGGCGCCCCAGACGTCGTCGGACCGCTCGGGGTCGAAGAGGATCGGCTCCCACTTCTCCGCGATCTCCGCGGCGAGCTCCACGTTCTTCGGTCCGATCGCGGCCAGCAGCACCGGTATCCGTTCACGCACCGGTGTGTTGATGAGCCTCAGCGGCTTGCCCAGCCCGGTGCCCTGGTCGGCCGGGAGCGGCACGGTGTACCTGGGGCCGTCGTGGACCAGCCGCTCGCGGCGCCACACCTGACGGCAGATCTCCACGACCTCGCGGGTGCGCTGCAGCGGGGCGTCGTAGGGGAGGCCGTGCCACCCCTCGACGACCTGCGGCCCGGAGGCGCCCAGCCCGAGGGTGAACCGGCCGCCGGAGACGAAGTCCAGGCCGGCCGCGGTCATCGCGGTCAGCGCGGGCGTGCGGCTGTAGATCGGCAGGATGCCGCTCATCAGCTCGACCCGCTCGGTCACCGCAGCGAGGTACCCGAGCTGGCTCACCGCGTCGAAGGTGTAGACCTCCGCGACCATGGCGACGTCGAGCCCCGCGGCCTCGAGGTCACGGATCTCGGCCGCCGTGTCGGCGAAGCCCCCCGCATAGCTTGCCTGGATACCGATGCGCATGGGCGCAGGCTAGCGGCCGTACGGCCCCCCGCCGGGTCCCTGCTCAGAGTGCGCGCACCGGTCCGATGACGTGCGTGACCACCCGGACGCCGTCGACGTGCCGCGGCACCCGCGCGCCGGCCCCGGCCTCGACCAGGTCGACCCGCACGACGTACTCGGCGTCCTGACGAGCGAGCCCCACGGCGGCCACTCCGGGGTCACCGGCGAACCGGTGGGCCAGCGTGCTCTTGGCTGCCCGGGCGGTGGCTCGATCCGTCATGGCCCCATGGTGCCTCCCCCGGCGGCGCTGCAGAAGGGCTCCGGCCGCTCGGTCCCCTGCAGGGGCCCGCCGCGGGATCGCGAGCGGTGGGGGCGGGGCCCCTCCTCAGCCGCGGGCGGACACCCACTCCACCCCGAGTTCCCGCAGCACGGTGGCCAGCGGGTTCGCGAAGGTGACCCCACCGCCGGCGCTCCCGCCGGTGGTGGAGCCGGCGAAGAGCAGCCCCAGGGGGGCCCGGTCCCTGCTGCGCCAGATGACCGAGCCGCTGTCGCCGCCGGCGCTGAACGCGCCGGTGAGCCCCTCGATCTCGACCTGGTCGTCGAAGGTGACCACGCCCGCGTCGTACTGGACGCCGACGCCGTCGACCTCCACGGCGGTGATCCGGCCACGGGTGTGACCGGTGGTCCGTCCCACCTTCTCCACCAGTTCGTCGGGGTCGACGTCGTCGACCGCCGACACGCGGGCGGCCAGCGCACCGCCGGGCAGGGCGCCGGGGTCGGCCGCCACGCCGTCGGCGAGCGCCGCCACCGCGGCGTCGACCAGGTTGCCGGGCTCGGGGGAGAACCGCACGAAGGCGGTGAGCGTCCCGATCCGGTCGTCGGCGGTGCCGCCGTCGGCCACCCCGGGCTGCAGTGCCGCGTCCCCCTCGGTCGCCACGTCACTGGCGGCCAGCACGTGGTTGTTGGACAGCGCCAGCAGCCCCTCCTGACCGGGCAGCCGGACGAACCCGCCCAGCGTCCCGGCCGTCACGTCGGGGTGCCCGACCGACAGCCCGGGCCGTAGCGGGCGGACCCGTCGCTGCAGCTCCTCCGGGGACCAGCCGGGGGCGGGCGTCCCCAGCAGTCGCACCCGGCCGATCACCCGGACGTCGACCTCCGCCCGGGCGGCGTCGTCCAGACCGGCCAGCACGACCTCGGCGTCCGCCTCGTCGACCAGCCGGATCGCCAGGTGGACCGAGTTCGGAGCCACCGGGGTGAGCCCCAGCGCGACACCACTCCAGCCGATGGCTCCGCCCTGGTCGAGCGCCTCCGCCTCCACGCCCCGGGACAGCACCGTCCTCCGCGGGGCGTCGGACAACCGTCGGGACAACCGGGCCTTGAGCTCGCGGGCGGAGTCGGGGAGCACGGTGACCTCCGGGGGAGTGCTGTGTGAGCGGGTCGGCACCGACCGTAGGGCGTGGGTAGGACAGCTGCGACGGGAGCGACGGCGCACGGGCCGGCGGAGCCACGGCGGCCGGCCCGGCAGTAGCATGACCAGCGGTACGGTCCCGGCCGGCCATCGCACGGCTCCGGCAGTCCCGCCTCCCGGCGGGGCACCGGCAGCCTCCGGTGGCCGGGCACCGGAGGCGGTCCACTGCGCGGCCTGACGGGAATGCGTCGTCCCTGGCGACCGTCCTGACGTGCGGTGACCGACCCGGTGCTCGCGCAGGTGAGTGGACCCGGTTTTGACCGGGTTCCCAAGCCCGGGTATCGTGGTTAGCCGTGCCCAGGGAGATCTGGGCCTTGCTCCCGTTCGAGGTGCACCTGGGTGCACCGGAGGTCGTCGTAGACCACCGGTGCCAGGGGTCCCGCCCGCCGTCAGGCAGGCAGGTCGGCGCCGAGTCGTGCGGGGCGGACGAGTCCGGCTCGATCAGCTGGACGATCCTGGCAGCGGGCGACACGCCCGAGCGCGGGGGTCGGACGGTGCCGAACGGGCAGACTCGAGCGACGAGGCCGGGCGACCGGGCACACCACAGCAGTGCACCACCCATCCACAGCACGACCCAGCGCAGGCAGGAGATCCAGGCCACCCATGCCCACGATCCAGCAGCTGGTCCGCAAGGGCCGCGAGGACAAGGTCGAGAAGACCAAGACCCCGGCGTTGAAGAGTTCACC
>JAOPWO010000100.1 GCA_025965635.1 Modestobacter sp.
GGAGCCTGGAGGAGGGGGAGCCGGTCGTGGTCGCCGGCACCTACCTCAACGGCTTCTTCGAGGAGCGCCCGCTGCCCTACGCCGAGGCCGGCTACGGCTTCCCCGAGCAAGGCCAGACCGTGGTCAACGTGACTGACGGCAAGCTGATCCGGTTGCTGGTCGGCGACACCCCGCTCGACCTGGCCTACGGCGAGATCATCGACCACCGCCGCACGCTGGACCTGCGGGCCGGGGTGCTGCGACGGGTCACCGAGTGGCGGTCCCCCAACGGCCGCACGGTGAAGGTCACCAGCACCCGGCTGGTGTCGTTCACCCGGCGCTCGATCGCGGCCATCGAGTACTCCGTGGAGTGCACCGACGACGGCGGTGACCTCTACATCGCGCTGCAGTCGGACCTGCTGGCCAACGAGGTGGTGGAGGACACCGGCTCCGACGAGGACCCCCGGGCCTCGGCGGCGCTGCGCAAGCCGCTGCAGTCCGAACTGGCCGTCGCCCGCGGCCGGCACGCCGTCCTGGCGCACCGCACCCGGCGCAGCAAGCTGCGGCTGGCCGTCGGGATGGACCACGTGGTGCAGATCCCCGACTCCTCGACCGAGGACATCGAGGCCTCCGGTGACCTGGCCCGGTACACCCTCGCCGCCCGGCTGCCGGCCGGCTCGTCGCTGCGGCTGGTCAAGTACCTGGCCTACGGCTGGTCGTCCCGCCGGTCGACCGAGGCGCTGCGCGATCAGGTGGAGGGTGCGCTGGCCACGGCCAAGCTGGCCGGCTGGGACCGGCTGGTGCGCGAGCAGCGGGAGCTGCTGGACGCCCACTGGGCGCAGTCCGACGTGCAGATCGACGGCGACGACGAGCTCCAGCAGGCGGTGCGGGTGGGCATCTTCCACGTGCTCCAAGCCGGGCTGCGGGCGGAGCGGCAGCCGATCCCGGCCAAGGGGCTGACCGGGCCGGGATACGACGGGCACACGTTCTGGGACACCGAGACCTACGTGCTGCCGGTGCTGATCTACACGGCGCCCGACGCGGCCCGTGACGCGCTGCGCTGGCGGCACTCCACCCTGGACCTCGCCCGGGACCGCGCCCGCGAGCTGGGGCACCGGGGAGCGGCGTTCCCGTGGCGGACCATCCGCGGCGAGGAGACCTCCGGGTACTGGCCGGCCGGGACGGCGGCCTTCCACATCAACGCCGACATCGCCGACGCGGTGAGCCGCTACTACCAGGCCACGCTGGACGAGGCGTTCGACCGCGACTACGGCACCGAGCTGCTGGTGGAGACCGCTCGGCTATTCGCCGACCTCGGCCACTTCGACATCGGGGACGGCTTCCGCATCGACGGGGTCACCGGGCCCGACGAGTACACCGCAGTCGTCGACAACAACGTCTACACGAACCTGATGGCGCGGCGGAACCTCCGGGGGGCGGCTGCGGCGGTCAAGCGCCAGCCGGAGACGGCCGGCCGGCTGGGCGTCACCGGTGAGGAGGTGGACCGCTGGCTGCGGGCGGCCGACGCGATGCGGATCCCCTTCGACTCCAGGCTCGGCGTGCACATGCAGTCCGACGGCTTCACCCATCACGAGGAGTGGGACTTCGAGGGGACGCCGCCGGAGAAGTACCCCCTGCTGCTGCACTACCCGTACTTCGAGATCTACCGCAAGCAGGTGATCAAGCAGGCCGACCTGGTGATGGCACTGCACCTGTGCGGTGACGAGTTCACCCTCGAGGAGAAGATCGCCGACTTCGCCTACTACGAGGCCCGCACGGTGCGTGACTCCTCGCTGTCCGCGGCTCAGCAGGCCGTGGTGGCGGCCGAGACAGGGCACCTGCAGCTGGCCTACGACTACTGGGCCGAGGCGGCGCTGACCGACCTGCAGAACCTGCACCGGAACTCCGGGCACGGGTTGCACATCGCGTCGCTGGCCGGCGGCTGGACCGTGGCGGTGGCCGGCTTCGGCGGGATGCGCGACCACGGCACGCTGAGCTTCGCCCCCCGGCTGCCCCAGCGGATCAACCGGCTGGGCTTCCGGGTGGTGTACCAGGGCCGGATCCTGTCGGTGTCGGTCGAGGGGACGCAGGCCACCTACCGGGTGGTCGACGGCGAGGCGCTGGACATCCACCACCACGGCCGCCAGGTCACCGTCAGCGAGCACGACCTGGTCCTGGAGATCCCGCCGGCCCCCTCGGTCGAGCCGGTCAGCCAGCCCCCGCACGCGGCGCCGCGGCGGCGGACCCGGCCCACCAGCGATTAGCGGGAGCCGGGTGCCGGGTGCCCTCAGAACAGCAGCCATCGGGTGCCCTGGAGCAGGGCTGCGACGTCGATGAGCAGAAAGATCCCGACCCATACCAGGCCGGGCAGTCCGGTGAGGCGGGCCAGCTGGTCGGCGTCGGAGTCCGGCGCTCCGCCGCGCCTGCGGCGCTTGGCCTGCAGCTCCAGCACCGTCTTCGGCGCCGCCAGCAGCAGGAACCAGGTCACGCCGTGCGCGAACACCGACTGGCCCTGCGCCGGCAGCCACCAGGTGGCGGCGAGGACCAGCGCGCCGGTGACCAGCACCGACCACAGTCCGTACCAGTTGCGGATCTGCACCAGCAGCAGCGCGAGCAGGGCCAGCAGCACCCACAGCAGCCCGACGGCGTACCCGGCACCCAGCAGCGCCGCCGCGCCCAGCCCGAGGAGGCCCGGCCCGGTGTAGCCGGCGGCGCTGGTGAGCACCATCCCGGCGCCGGTGGGGCGGCCGGCCGAGACGGTCAGCCCGGAGGTGTCCGAGTGCAGCCGGATCCCGGCCAGCCGTCGTCCGGTGACCAGCGCGGCCAGCCCGTGCGCGCCCTCGTGGGCGATGGTCACCGCATGCCTGGCGTGCCGCCAGACAGCGGGGACGAGCACGAGCACGGCGGCGAGGACGGCGCAGCCCAGCAGCCAGGACGTCGGCAGTGGGGGAGCGGTGACACGGACCCGGTCCCAGAAGGTGCTCAGCGCGTCCACCGGTCGATGGTCGCCAGTGGACCTGTGCGCCCGCCCAGCGCCACGCCGGGCTGCCGGGGTGAGGCGACCGGCACCGCGGCGGGGTCCGTCATCAGTCGAGCCCGCCGTCGTGGGTGAGCAGCGCCACCTGGACCCGGTTGGCGACCTCCAGCTTGGTCAGCAGCCGGGAGACGTGCGCCTTGACGGTGGCCACGCTCAGGTAGAGCTCGGCGCCGATCTGCGCGTTCGACAGCCCGCGGCCGACGGCCAGGGCGACCTCGCGCTCCCGCTCGCTGAGCAGATCCAGCGTGCGGCGGGCGCGGAACCGGCGGGCCGCCCCCGCGTCGCCGGGCGCCGCGTCCAGCTGGGCGACGTGCGCCATCAGCTGCCGGGTGACGGTGGGGGAGAGCATCGGCTCGCCCTCGGCCACCCGGCGCACCGCCGCCACGATGTCCGCCGGCGGGGTGTCCTTGAGCAGGAACCCGCTGGCGCCGGCGCGCAAGGCCCGCAGCACCGAGGTGTCGGCGTCGAACGTGGTCAGCACGATGACCTCCGGGCCGCCGGGCCGGGCACGCAGCTGCTCGGTGGCGGTCAGCCCGTCGACCCGGGTCATCCGGATGTCCATCAGGACGACGTCGGGCGCGGTGCGTTCGACCGCCGCGGCCACCTCGTCCCCGTCGGCGGCCTCCCCGACCAGCAGCAGGCCCGGCGCGCCACCCAGCACCATGGACAGCGCCGCCCGGACCAACGGGTCGTCGTCGACGACCAGGACCCGCACCGGGAGCGGCCCAGCACCCTCTGGTCCTGCTCCGGACCCGGTCATGCCCCGGCCGGCCAGGGCAGCCAGGCGTGCAGCCGGAAGTCGCCGTCCGGCGTCCAGCCGTGCTCGAGGCGCCCGCCGGCCAGGCTGACCCGCTCGCCCAACCCGACCAACCCGGTGCCGCTGTTGGGCAGCGCGGGGTGCAGCCGGGTGCCGACCCGGGGCGGGTTGCCGACCTCGACGGTGAGCCCGCCCGCGGGCCCACCGGCCACCATCACGGTCGACGTCGCGCCCGGGGCGTGCTTGCGCACGTTGGTGAGCCCTTCCTGGACGACGCGGTAGGCGGTACGCCCGGCCAGGGCCGGGGCGGCGTCCAGATCGGCGACCCGGTACTCCTCCCGGACCCGCACCCCGGCACCCCGCACCTCCTCCACCAGGGCCGGGACGTCGCCCAGCGTGGGCTGCGGCCGGGTGCTGGCGGCGCCGTCGGAGTCCCGCAGCACGCCGATGACCTCTCGGAGGTCCTCCAGCGCCTGTCGGGCACTCGCCCGGATCACCCCGGCCGCCCGCGCGACCTCGGCCGGCGGAGCATCGGGACGGAACTCCAGGGCGCCGGCGTGCATGCTCAGCAGCGAGATGCGGTGGGCCAGCACGTCGTGCATCTCCCGGGCGATCCGGGTGCGCTCCAGCTGCCGGGCCTGGCCGACGCGCAGCAGCTGCTCGGACTCAGCCCGCTGCGCGCGCTCCTGCAGCGACCGGATGAGCTGGCGGCGGGCCCGGACGAACATGCCCCAGGCGACGACGGCCGCGGTCAGCGCGGTGCCGAGGGCGGCGAACACCATCCATTCCAGCCCGGGGACCGGCCGGACGACCAGGTACGCGGCCAGGCTCACCAGGTGGACGGCGGCGACGCCGACGACCGTCTGCCAGCGCCGGTGCACCGCCACGGTGAACAGCGCGATCAGCACCGCCAGCGCGGCCATGTCGGAGAAGGTGCCCGCGCAGGCCAGCGCGAGGGCCACCCCGACCGGCCAGCGTCGGCGCAGCCACAGGGCGAGGCAGGCCAGCACGCCGACGACGACGTCGGCGGCGACCAGCAGGTCCGGCGGCGTCGGTGCGTCCACCAGGGCGACGCCGACGAAGACCGCGCCGACCAGCAGCGAGAGCAGGACGGCGGCGATGTCGACGAACCAGTCGCGCACCGACCGGCGGACCCGGTGCCGCGGTGCGCCCGGCACGCCGCTGTCGACGGTGTCCCCGGCCAGGTCCAGGTCGGCGAGCAGCTGGGCCGGCACCAGCGACGGATGGTCGACCCCGGGGGTGCCCGGCCGAGGTCGGGTGGCTGTACGCACACCTGGAGGCTACGAGGGGGGACCGGCAGCCGGTACCGACCGAGGTCTACCGCCTGCCTGCCCGGGGCAGACCAACGGCTACCCGGGGCAGGCCCGCCGGCCGATGCGGGAGCCGGCTGGCACGGACACGCTCACCCCATGATCGCCATCGAGCACCTCACGAAGCGGTACGGCACCCAGCTCGCCGTCTCCGACGTGTCCTTCGGCTGCGAACCCGGCACGGTGACCGGCTTCCTGGGCCCCAACGGCGCGGGCAAGTCGACCACCCTCCGGTCGCTGTGCGGCCTCGCCACCCCGACCAGCGGGACGACGGCCATCGGCGGGCGGGCCTACCGCGATCTGCCCAACGCCGGACGGCAGGTCGGCGTGCTGCTCGACGCCGGCGCCCAGCACGCCGGCCGCACGGGGCGCGAGGCGCTGCTGCTGTCGGCGATGGTGCTCGGCGTCGACCGGCGGCGGGTCGACGAGGTGCTGGAACTGGTCGGCCTGGCCGGCAGCCCGGCCGGCAAGCGGGTGGGGAAGTACTCACTCGGCATGCGGCAGCGGCTCGGTCTGGCCACCGCGCTGCTGGGCGATCCGGAGGTGCTGGTCCTCGACGAGCCGGCCAACGGCCTGGACCCCGAGGGCATCTTCTGGATGCGCGGCCTGCTCCGCGGCTTCGCCGACCGCGGCGGCACCGTGCTGCTGTCCTCCCACCTGCTGCACGAGGTCGAGGCGGTCGCCGACCAGCTGGTGGTCATCGCCGGCGGGCGCGTCGTGGCCCGGGGGAGCAAGGCGCAGCTGCTGACGTCCACCGGGACGGTGGTCCGGGCGACCGACCCCGCCGCCCTGCAGTCGGCCCTGACCGCCGCGGGCATCGGCGTCGCGCCCGGGCTGGCCGGTGCGCTCGTGGCCGACGCCGAGCCCGAGGCCGTCGGCCGGGCGGCGGCCGCGGAGGCCGTCGTCCTGGTGGAGCTCCGGCCGGCCGACGGCGGCGGCCTGGAGGAGCTGTTCCGGTCGCTGACCGGCTCGTCCGACACCCCGCCGGCCGGGACCGTCCCGGCCGCCCAGCAGGTCCAGGAGGCCCGGGCATGAGCAGCACCGTCTCGACGACACCCCCCGGCGCAGGGCTGCACACGCAGCCGGCCCCCCGGACGACCTCGATGGTGCAGCTGACCCGGGTGGAGCTGCGCAAGTCCGCCGACACCCGCGCCGGGCGCTGGCTGCTGGTCGCGATCGCGGCGGTCGCGCTGCTCGTCGCGGGTCTCCAGCTGTTCTTCGACGACGGCGTCGACGGCAGCTTCGGCTACTTCTTCACTGCCAGCCAGTTCCCGGTCGGCTTCCTGCTGCCGGTGCTGGGCATCCTGCTGGTCACCAGCGAGTGGTCGCAGCGCACGGCGATGACGACCTTCGCGCTGGTGCCGGTGCGCTCCCGGGTGCTGACCGCCAAGATGCTGGCCGCGGCGCTGCTCGCCGTCCTCGGGGTGCTGGCCACCCTGGTGGTGGCGGCCCTGGCGACCCTCCTGACACCGGCGGTGGCCGGGCCCGCATCCCGGTGGGAGCTCTCCGGTGCCCACCTCGGCCAGGTGCTCCTCGTGCAGGTCGTCGTGGTCCTGGTCGGGGTGGCGTTCGGCATGCTGCTGCTGAGCTCGCCGCTGGCGATCGTCCTGTACTTCCTGCTGCCCGTGGTGGTCACCATCCTGGTCAGCAGCGTGGCGGCACTGGACTGGGTGCGCGACTGGCTGGACCTCACCACGACGACGATCCCGATGTACGACGGTCAGCTCGCGGGGCAGGGCTGGGCGCAGGTCGGCACCTCGGTCGCCCTGTGGTTGCTGCTGCCGCTGATGGCAGGCTGGGTGCGCATCCAGCGCTCCGAGATCGCCTGACACACCGTTCGGCGGGGCCCCGACGGGTGTCCCGCTGAAAGGTGTGCTGATATCAGTCGGTGACCAGCCTGCGACTCGTGTGCAGCGGCGTCCTCAGCGACCCTGGGGCGGGCCGCCGGTGACGGCCGTCGTCCTGGCGCTGCTGTCGGCCTGCATGTTCGCCGTCTCGACGGTGGTACAGCACCGGGCGGCGACGTCGGCGTCCGAGACCGTCGGCACCGGGAAGGTGCTGCGGCTGATCGGGGCCCTGGTCAGCCACCGGGGGTGGCTGGCCGGTCAGGCCGCCGCGCTGACCGGGTTCCTGCTGCACGCCTCGGCCCTGCGGCACGGGGCGGTCGTCATCGTCCAGCCGCTGCTGTCCGGCGGGCTGGTGATCTCCCTGGCACTCGGCGCGCTGGTCGACCGCAGGCACCCGGGCCGGCCGCTGCCCGACCGCACCCAGTGGGCCGCCGCCGGGGCCGTGGTCCTCGCCCTCGCCATCTTCGTGCTGTCGGCCGCGCCGCGGCACGGCAGCGCCGAGGCCCGCCCGGTCGCACTGCTGATCTGCCTGGGCGGCTTCGTCGCCGTCGCCGCCGTGTCGGCGCTGTGGGCCCGCCGTCCCGGCGCCGCCCACCGGGCGCTCGCGCTGGCTGTGGCCTCCGGGCTGGGGTTCGGCATCACCGGGCTGCTGGTCAAGGACGTCGTCGCCCGGCCGCCGGGGGACTGGCTGACCTCCTGGACGACGTACGCGCTGCTCGCCACCGGTGCGGCGTCCATCGTCTTCGCCCAGTGGGCCTACCAGTCCGGCGCGCTCATCGAGGCGCTGCCGGTGATGGCCGTGCTGGAGCCGCTGGTGGCCGTCGGGCTGGCCGGCCCGGTGTACGGGGAGCAACTGGCGCCGGGGTTCCTGATGCACACCGGTCAGGTGATCGGCGTGCTCGGCCTGACGGTCGGGGTGCTGGTGCTGGCCCGGCGGAGCGCGGCCAACGAGCTGAAGCGGGCCGAGGTGGAGCACGTGCCCGTGCACGGGGCGATCCCGCCGATCGCCGGTTGACCGGCGCGCCGGGTCGGCGTGACGGCGGTCAGGCGCCCCCGGGTGTTGCCGCTGCATCGACGCGCAGCAGCTGCCGGATCTCGTGGTGCCGGACCAGGAAGGCCCGTTCGTCCAGGCGCTTGCGTCGCAGCCATCCGGTGACCTCGTCGTTGCACTTGCTGGCATTGCAGGAGGTGCAGGCCGGCGCGATGTTCTCCAGGGTGTACCGACCGCCGCGGGACAGGGCCAGGACGCAGTCCCGCTGCAGCGGGCTCTCGGTCGTGCCGCAGTAGGCACAGCCGCCCCAGGCCGCCTTGAGCGCTGTCCACTGCTCATCGGTGAGGTCGTGCTCCACGCGCTGCATCCGGCGCTCGCGCTTGCGGGCAGCCCTGGCCCTGGGGCTGCGGTCGACCACCATGGCCGGAGACTAGGCGCGGCGGTCGGGTCACGGTGGGAGGTGGTCGATGCCCGCGTCGAGTGGGGAGAGGGGTTCCCAGCCCACTACTTGACATAATGTCGATTATCGGCGCGATCGGTACCGGGGTGAGAGGGGCTGATCGAACCGCATCCGGCTCGACCATCCGCACGGGTGGCAACGGGTACGTCGACGTCGCATCGGCGGCCGGTGTCCCCGGGCGCCGGCGGCCGACTGCCACCGCCCGTGCCGGGCGCTGACGACATTCGGCGGTGAGCCGGTCACCGGGGACCGGGTCCACCGGACGTCGTCCCTCGAGCCCGCGCCCGGTCCGCCGACCGCCGCGACCGGCTCGACCGTCGGGATCGCTTCCCAGGCCCCCTCCGCCCCACCATGCCGCACCACCCTCGATACGTCACAGTGACGCAAGAGGGTCGTGTGCCGGGCTGGTCAACGGCCGACGTATGCCGCGAGGTGCTGACCGGTCAGGGTGGACCGGCCGGCGACGAGGTCGGTGGGCGTGCCCTCGAAGACGATCCGGCCGCCGTCGTGGCCGGGACCCGGGCCGAGGTCGATGATCCAGTCGGCGTGCGCCATGACGGCCTGGTGGTGCTCGATGACGAGAACGGACTTGCCGGAGTCGACCAGCCGGTCGAGGAGGCCGAGCAGGTTCTCCACGTCGGCGAGGTGCAGGCCGGTGGTCGGCTCGTCGAGGACGTAGACGCCGCCCTTCTCGGCCATCCGGGTGGCCAGCTTCAGCCGCTGCCGCTCGCCGCCGGACAGTGTGGTGAGCGGCTGACCGATGGCGAGGTAGCCGAGCCCGACGTCCGCGAGGCGTGCCAGGATCGCGTGCGCGGCGGGTGTCTTGGCCTCCCCCGCGGCGAAGAACTCCTCGGCCTCGTTCACCGACATGGCGAGGACCTCGCTGATGTCCTTCCCGTCCAGGGTGTACTCGAGCACCTGGGCCTGGAACCGCTTGCCCTCGCACGCCTCGCAGGGCGACTCGACGGTGGCCATGACGCCGAGCTCGGTGTAGATGACGCCGGCGCCGTTGCAGGCGGGGCAGGCGCCCTCGGAGTTGGAGCTGAACAGCGCCGGCTTCACGCCGTTCGCCTTGGCGAACGCCTTGCGGATCGGGTCCAGCAGCCCGGTGTAGGTCGCGGGGTTGCTCCGCCGCGAGCCCCGGATGGCACCCTGGTCGACCACCACCACGCCGTCCCGTGCGGCGACCGAGCCGTGGACGAGGGAGCTCTTCCCCGACCCGGCCACGCCGGTGAGCACCACCAGCACGCCGAGCGGGATGTCGACGTCGACGTCCCGGAGGTTGTGCGTGCTCGCCCCGCGCACCTCCAGGGCTCCGGTGGAGGTGCGCACCGAGGACTTCAGGGACACCCGGTGGTCCAGATGCCGACCGGTCAGCGTGCCGCTGGTCCGCAGCCCGTCAACGGTCCCCTCGTACACGACCCGGCCGCCGCCGGTGCCCGCGCCGGGGCCGAGATCGACGACGTGGTCACCGATCGTGATGGTCTCGGGCTTGTGCTCGACGACGAGCACGGTGTTGCCCTTGTCCCGCAACTGCAGGAGCAGGTCGTTCATCCGCTCGATGTCATGGGGGTGCAGCCCGATGGTCGGCTCGTCGAAGACGTAGGTGACGTCGGTGAGCGAGGACCCCAGGTGGCGGATCATCTTGGTGCGCTGCGCCTCACCGCCGGACAGGGTCCCCGCCGGCCGGTCGAGGGAGAGGTAGCCCAGCCCGATCTCCGCGAACGAGTCGAGGAGGTGCCGCAGACCGGTGAGGAGCGGGGCGACGGACGGCTCGTCGATCCTCCGCACCCATGCGGCGAGGTCGCTGATCTGCATCACGCAGAGGTCGGCGATGTTCCTGCCCGCGATCGTCGACGACCTGGCCTCCGCGGTGAGCCGCGTCCCGTCGCACCCGGGGCAGGTCTGGAACGTGATCGCGCGCTCCACGAAGGCGCGGATGTGGGGCTGCATCGCGTCGACGTCCTTGGCGAGCATCGACTTCCGGATCTTCGGGATGACACCCTCGTACGTGAGGTTGATGCCCTCCACCTTGATCTTGGTCGGCTCCTTGTGCAGGAGGTCGTGCAGCTCCTTCTGGGTGAACTCGGCGATCGGCTTGTCCATGTCGAAGCCCGCGCCGCTGAAGATCCGGCCGTACCAGCCCTCCATGCTGTAGCCCGGGACCGTCAGCGCACCCCCGGCCAGCGACTTGCTCTCGTCGTACAACGCGGTGAGGTCGAAGTCGGAGACCGATCCCGTGCCCTCGCACCGCGGACACATGCCGCCCATGTAGACGACGTCGCGCACCACGCTCTTCTCGACCCGGCCGCCGGCCTTCTCCGTGCTCATCACCCCGCTCGCCTTCCGCGTCGGGACGTTGAACGAGAACGCCGTCGGCGGGCCGATGTGCGGCCGGCCGAGCCGGCTGAAGAGGATGCGCAGCATCGCGTTCGCGTCGGTGGCGGTGCCGACGGTGGAGCGCGGGTTGGCGCCCATCCGCTCCTGGTCGACGAGGATCGCCGTCGTCAGCCCCTCCAGGAGGTCGACCTCCGGCCGCGCCAGCGTCGGCATGAAGCCCTGCACGAACGCGCTGTAGGTCTCGTTGATCATGCGCTGCGACTCGGCGGCGATCGTGTCGAAGACCAGTGAGCTCTTGCCCGAGCCGGAGACGCCGGTGACGACGGTCAGTCGGCGCTTGGGGATCTCGACGCTGACGTCCTTGAGGTTGTTCACGCGCGCGCCGACCACCCGGATCAGGTCGTGGCGGTCAGCAGCGTGCTGGGCGGACGTGTGGGTGGCCGTGCTCATCGGGTCTCCCTCTGTCGGGCGGGCTCTGCCTCGGACTGACCAGCGGGGGTCGACCTCATCGGCGGCCGGACGCGCCGCCGGTCCGGGCGGCCGCGACGCAGCAACGCCATCGCCCGCTCGATGCGCCGGGTCATCGGAGAGGAGGAGGGGGACCCGCCGTCAGCGGCGCGGAACTCGCGGCTGAGGTGATCGGCCGACATGTGCGCGCCGCGGGCGAGCGTCTCGACACGTCCAGAAGCGGGGCGTACGCCCGGCCGATCCGGTCACGGCCGGCGTGCGACCGCGCGAGGTCACGCAGGTGCTGCCCCTCGGCCGGTCCGATGGTCACCTGCGGGATCGTGCCACGGGACACCGACGGTCTCACCGGTTCCGGAGCGCGGTCTCCCCCCGGCGACGGGCCGACTTCGACGCGCGGCCGGACCGAGATCTCCTTAGGGTCGACCCATGCGAATCCGACGCCCGGTGGCCGCCCTGTTCGTCGCGCTGAGCCTCGTCGGCGGCGGAGCGGGCTCGCTGACCGCCTGTGGTGACCCCAGCGGTGGCGAGAACAGCGACACCCGCAACGACGGCACGACCGACGACGACAGCGAGAACACCGAGGGTGCCGACCCCGGCAGCCCGTCGCAGGGCAACGTGCCCGACAACCAGGACAGCGACCAGGAGGACTCGGACCAGGGGCCCAGCGGCGACGGCTGATCCGGACCCTTCCGCCGGCCGGCGTCCGGCCGGTCCGAGGTCAGCCGGCGGAACGCCCCGACAGCCACAGCCGGTCCAGCCGCCCGGTCGAGCGCACCAGATCGGCCAGCGAGCGTTCCAGTTCGGCCTTCGTGGGCTTTTCCGTCAGCAGCGTCTGCACGTCCTCGATGGCGCAGCGCAGCTGGAACAGCCGGTCCTGCAACCCGTCGAGCTCGGCACGGGTCACCAGGACGACGTCGTCGGAGAGCCCGGCCTTCGCCGTCGCCGAGCGCTGCTCGTACGCCCGCTGACGACACGCCTGCCCGCAGTACAGCCGCGGGCGACCGACCGTCTCCTGGGCCGGCAGCACGCTGCGGCACCATCCGCACCGTCGTTCCTCGGCGTCGGCCCGTCGCGTCCGGGACGCGGGTCGGGGCGGCGCGCCGGTCTCTGCAGCCACGCCAGCGACGGTAGACGGCATGCCGCGGCGCCTCCTGCGGACACGCCCAACCGGACCCCCCGGCCTCCGCGCCCGGCCCCGGGGACCCCCGGCGCCCCGCTCGGGGCGCGCCATTAGCGTGATCGCGTGCCGGGCCCGCGCTACGCCTTCCTCGACGGGCCGACACCGGTGGCGATGGCGCACCGGGGCGGCGCCATCGACCACGTCGAGAACACCATGCCGGCGTTCGAGGCCTGCGTCGCGCTGGGGTACCGCTACCTGGAGACCGATGTGCGGGTGACCGCCGACGGCGTGCTGGTGGCCTTCCACGACCCCACGCTGGACCGGGTCACCGACCGCACCGGCCGGATCGAGAGCCTGCCGTGGCAGGAGATCCGGAGGGCGCTCATCGGCGGCCGGGACCCGGTGGTGCGGCTCGAGGACCTGCTCGGCTCCTGTCCCGACGTCCTGTTCAACCTTGACATCAAGGCCGCCGGCGTCCTTGCCCCGCTGGTGCGCACCGTGCGCCGTCTCGGGGTGGCCGACCGGATCTGCCTCGGGTCGTTCTCCGATGCCCGCAT
>JAOPWO010000157.1 GCA_025965635.1 Modestobacter sp.
ACGAGGCCCAGCGCTGGGTGGTGGTGCGTGACGGCACCCAGCACGCCCGTCCCGAACTGGCGGTGATCGGTGAGCTGCTGGCGAACGCGATCGGGATGGCGGCGCTCGCCGAGCGCCGCGCACAGGAACAGCCCGTCCGGTCCCGGGCCGAGTTGCTGTCCGAGCTGCTGGACAGTTCCTCGCGAGGACGGTCGGAGCTGCTCCGACGGGCGCGGTCGCTGGGCCTGCCCATCGACGGTTGGCACCTGGTGGCGCGGATCGAGCGCAGCGAGGAGCAGCTCGCGGACACGGATGAGGTCGCGGCGTTCGCCGGCCGGGAGGAGCTCGGCCGGGTGGCGCTGGACGCGGTTCGCGGCCGGGGCACCTGGCACCTGGCCCGTTCCGAGCGGGACCTGCTGCTGATCCAGATGTCGCGCAGTGACCCCGGGCCGACAGCGGCCGCTGACGTCACCCGGGTGGTGCAGCGGGCGCTCGACGCGGCCGTCGCCGCCCTTCCCTCTGCGGAGCTGTACTGCGGCGTCGGCTCGGCGCACAGCGGTCCCACCGGCCTGATCAACTCGGCTGCCGAGGCCCGGGCCGCCGAGGCGGCGATGCGGGCACGCCGGCGCACCAACACCGCCACGGCCTTCGACGGCCTGGGTCTGCGCCGGACCCTCGTGGAGTGGTACGCCTCGCACACCGCGCGCACCGCCGTCGACACCGTGCTGGCACCGCTGGACAAGATGGGGCCCAGCAAGGCGACCTCCGCCATCCGGACCCTGCAGGCGTATCTGGACAACCACGGTTCCCTCTCGCGGACCGCCGCCGAGCTGCACCTGCACCGCAACTCCGTGGCCTACCGGATCGAACGCATATTCGCCGAGCTGGACGTGGACGCGGACAACCCGGATGACTGGCTGTTGCTCCAGCTGGCCTGTCGCGCCCGCGCCATCGCCTGAGGCATCCGCCCGGCCCCGCCCCGCTGCAGGGCGTGGGGTCGGGCGGATGCAGCGGATCACCCCGCGGCGAGCTTCTCGAGCGGTATCCAGTCCTCGTCGAGCCCGAAGGCCCGCGGCCCGAAGACCGCCAGGGCCGCCGGCGTGCGCATGATCGGCGGCGTGGAGATCGCGAAGACCCGCACGCGCTGGCCGTAGCGGAGCGACTCGGTGGTGATCGGCGCGGCGGATTCCGCGTCGAGCACCGTGATCAGGTCGGGCACGATGGCCAGGAGCTGGTCGCCGTCACGGGCCATCAGGTGCTCGTTCTGGAAGGTCAGCTCCACGGTGCGCGACCCGTCGTACGCGGCGATGCGCGCGGTCCCCCGGACGAAGCCGTCGGCGCTGCGCCTCTCGACGTCGACGACCTTCCCCTCCATCAGCGTGCAGCCGTGCCCGTAGAGGGTGTCGGCGAGACAGTCGACCAGCGCCTGGAACGGGTCGCGGTGCTGTTCGCGGGCCTGCCGGATCACCCGGCCCAGCTGCAGCGCGAGGGTCATGGTGCGGGGGATCGCGGTCTCCTTGACCTGGGCCCCCGTCATCGGGTACTCCGCGATGTAGGACACGCCGCCCATGCGGACGGTGACCCCCCGCGCGTACCACTCCATGCTCTCGTTGTCCGGGCCGGTGTCGATCACGGCCACGTGCCCGCGCTCGTTGCAGATCGCGATCGGCGAGCCGGACACGCCGTACACGCCGAACGTCTCCATCTGCAGCTCGGGTAACGCGCGGCCCATCCCGTCTCCGTCGACGATCGGAAGTCCGGTGCGGGCCGCCACCAGCAGCGGCACCATCGAGTTCAGCCCGCCGCACTCCATCGGGATGATGGCGTCGGCGGCCCGGCCGAGGTGTGCTTCCAGGCGGCGGAGCGCGAGCACCGGCTCGTCGCCACCGGGGATCTTCTCGATCACCACCGTGGGGGCACCCATGAAGGCGCTGGCCACCACCAGGGCGTCGTCGTCGACCTCGTCCGGGTCGAGCATCGTGATGGTGCGGCCTCGCTCGAGCTCGGCGGAGACGAGCCGGAGGCCGATGTAGGGGTCGCCACCCCCGCCCGTGCCGAGCACCGCAGCGCCGCGCGCGAGGTCGGGAAGGTCGTCGAGCTGCAACGTCTGGGCCATCGAGGTCTCCGGGTCAGGACGTGGGTGGGGGGCGGGGGCCGCGGGCGGTCAGCGGGAGAGCAGGAGGTCGCCGACGGCCTTGACGCGGATCCGGGTCGCGTTGCCGGGCAGGTAGGCCAGCGGGACCTCGTCGACGTCCACGATCTGGATCGAGTTCGGCTCGGCCCCGGCGGCGATGGCCTTGTCCACCGCCTCCTGCTTCGCCTCGTCGAGCAGCCGGTCACGCTGTCCCGGGCCGACCGAGTACATCTTGTCGACCTCACCGCCCACCTGGGCGATCGCGGCGCCAACCGCGTTGGCGGTGGCGTGGTGCGGTGGCCGATGGACCGCGCCCGCACCCGGAAGTCGGTCGGGCACCAGGATGCTGCCGCCGCCGACCGCGACGACGGGCGTGCCGTCCCCGCTGGTGAGGACCCGGTCGACGGCTGCGCCGATGGAGTCCGCGATCCGGGCGAGCGCGTTCTTCACGAACGAGGGATCGAGGTGCCGCACCAGGCCGCGGTCGCCGATGTCGGCGAGCCCGGCCGCCACGGCGATGTCCGTACAGGTCAGAGTGCGTCCGCCGAACACCAGAGCCTCCTGCGTGATCCGGTAGCCGACGCTGTCGGGTCCGATGGTCAGTGGGTCCTCGCGCACGCGGCTGCCGCCGCCGAGGCCGACGGACAGCACGTCGGGCATCCGGAAGTTGGTCCGGATGCCGCCGACGCTGATCTCGGTGCTGGCCTCGTGCGGAAACCCGTGGTGCAGCATCCCGACGTCGGAGGTGGTCCCGCCCACGTCGACCACGGCGCAGTCACGCAGCCCGGACAGGAAGGCGGCCCCGCGCATCGAGTTGGTCGGGCCGGAGGCGAAGGTGGCGACGGGGTAGCGCCGCGCGTGCTCGACACCCATGAGGGTGCCGTCGTTCTGGCTGAGGAACAGGGGAGCGTCGATCCCGGACCGGCGGACTGCCTCGGCGAGGCCGTGGCAGATGTGCTTGGCGAGCTCGCTCAGGCAGGCGTTGATGATGGTGGCGTTCTCGCGCTCCAGCAGCCCCATCCGGCCGATCTGGTGGGAGAGGCTGAACGAGGCGGTGGGCAGCATCTCCCGCAGCATCTCGGCGGCCTCGAGCTCGCAGTCGGCGTTGATGGGGGAGTACACGGAGGAGATGGCGACGGCCTGCACGCCGCGCGCCGCGATGTCCTCGGCGGCCCGCTCCAGCTCGTCCCTCCGCAACGGCGCGATGGTCCGCCCATCGATCTCGTGTCCCCCGTGGCACAGGTACCCACGGCCCTGGACGGCGGTCACCAGGCGAGGCGGCCAGCCTGAGAAGGGCGGCAGCGCCCGGGTTGCCGGCAGTCCGAGTCGGATGGCCGCCGTCGGCGCCAGGTCCCGTCCCTGGACGATCGCGTTGATGAAGTGGGTGGTGCCGATCATGACGCCGTCCACCACGCCGGGGTCGTGCGCCTCGACCGCCTGCAGTCCCGCCAGCGCGTTCGCGATCCCCGATGTGACGTCCTCGGTCGTGGCCGTCTTCGTCTCGGCGATCACCGTCGAGCCGTCGATCAGCACGGCGTCGGTGTTGGTTCCGCCCACGTCAATACCGATGCGCATGGTCTCCCCATTGCCGAGTGTTGGTGCGGGGAGCAGCCGATCGGCAGCTCCAGAGCCGACAGTAGGGCGGGGAAACCGGCGGCTCTTGTGCCACACGACTAAAAAACGATGAAAAGTTGTACGTCGCGTCCAGTCGACTCGGTCGGCGCGGAGCGGGGTCAGTCGACACTCGGTGACGGTGCCGGGCGGTCAGCGTCGGCCCGGTCCGGCGCACTGCACAATGCGGGGGCCGTTATCGGAACTTCCGCCAGAGACCCCGCGCCGGCGTGCTCCGTACGGTCAGTCAGACCTGCCGCGGCGATGGAGCTGCTCCGCGCGTGGCCTCGCAGCTGAGAAGGAGTACCCATGTGTGCAATTTGCAGGAGCCGTGCCTCAGTGGTGTCACCGTGACGGCGCCCGTGGTCGTACCCGACTCCCCGGTCGGCGTGGTCCTGGGCAGCCACATGCCGCCCCAGGACATCGTTCCGATGGCCAAGCTGGTCGAGGAGCTGGGTTTCGGTGCGCTGTGGTTCTCCGAGGACTGCTTCTTCTCGGGAGGGATCGCCGGCTCTGCCGCGGCACTTGCGGCGACCAGCCGGCTACCCCTCGGCCTGGGCATCGTCTCTGCCGCGACGAGGCACCCCGCGGTGCTGGCGATGGAGCTCGCGACGCTGGACGCGCTGTACCCGGGACGGATCTACGGCGGGATCGGGCACGGCGTCCCGTTCTGGTTGGACCAGATGGGGTTGATGCCCCCGAAGCCGCTCGCGGCGCTCCGGGAGTGCGTGACGGCGATACGCCGGCTGCTGGCGGGGGAGGAGGTCACCGAGTCCGGGCACTTCCACTTCGACAAGGTCGCGCTCAAGCATCCGGCGGCGACCCCGGTCCCGCAGTACACCGGTGTGGTCAACGAGCGTGGGCTGCGCCTGTCGCGCGAGATC
>JAOPWO010000228.1 GCA_025965635.1 Modestobacter sp.
CAGGGCACCGGGCCGCACGGTCGCAGAGCCGGCGGCCGCGTCTGCGCCTGCCCCGGGCGGCGGCCGCACCCGAGCAGGTGTCGGCAGCGCGCGAGTCGACCGGTGCGCCGGCGGCAGGGGCCACCGACGTGCCGCACAGCGGCATGCGCCGGCCGGCCGTCGCCGCGGCGCTCCAGCGGGTCCCGAGGCCACCACGATCGGGACCGATGAGGCCGTGCGGCGTTCCGACGACGTCGCGGTTGCGGTTGCGGTTGTTGGCGGCCTGCTGACGCCGGTGGTGAAGGCGGTCGGCAAGCGCTCCGTGCGCGAGGTCCGGGCAGAGCCGACCTGCTGCTGCACCTGCTCGACGACATGGGCTGTTCCTGCCCGGCCAGTTGCGCCGCGACCCGGGCCGCGGCTGCTGGGCGTGCGCGCTGCCCTGCCAGGGGTGGGTGGGAGCTGCGCGCTGCTCACGGAGCGGTGGAGTGCGCCCGGCAGGGATCGAACCTGCGACCAAGTGCTTAGAAGGCACCTGCTCTATCCACTGAGCTACGGGCGCTCGCGGGCCGATCATCCCATCGGTCTGCGCGGCAGGTGCTCCGGTGGTGGGCGCCCGGGAACCGGTGTCGGCGGATGTCCTCCGTGCGGATGAGGTGCGCGGCCCGGTGCCCGAGCCCGGAGCCGACGTCCAGCGGTGGACGGCCGCGCGGTGCGCGTGCCCCGCCGTCCACAGCGGGGTGCGTCGTCCACAGCTGCCTCCGCGCGGCACGCGGCCGGGCTCGGCGGGCGGAGGGTGGTCGGCACCGGCACCGCCGGTCGCGCCGACCACGGCGCCTGGCCCCGCACCCCGAGGAGCACCGTGAACCAGACCGACATCACCGTCGTCGGCAACGTCGTCGACACCCCCCGCCGCAACCGGCTGTCCAACGGTTCGGTCACCAACTTCCGGATGGCCTCCACCGCCCGCCGCTTCGACCCCGAGGCCAAGGATTTCGTCGACAGCTCGACTCTCTGGATCGACGTCGCCTGCTGGGGCGAGCTGGGCGGCAACGTCTCGCGCAGCGTCAGCAAGGGCGATCCGGTGATCGTCCGTGGGGTCATCTACACCGACTCCTGGGAGTCCGAGGCGGGCCGGCGCAGTGCCTCGAAGATCAAGGCCGTCGCCGTCGGGCTGAACCTGGCGCGGGGGCACGCCGACTTCCACAAGCAGGCGCGCACGACGCCCACGATCGGGGCGCCGGCCGCCGAGGACGAACCCGACGGGTCACCGGACGCGGGAGCGGAGGAGTCGTTCGACGACTTCTCCGACCGGTCCACGGACTACGTGGGGGCCTCCGCGGCGTTGTACCCGGCGACCGCCGACGACCTCGTCGCCGAGCGGGCTCCGGAGCCGACGCTGACGTGAGCCTGCCCGGCTGGGAGGATCGGAGGTGAGAACGCAGGGGGCGGGGCTCGCTGCCCAGTGCACGCCCGGCCCCGCCCCCCTCCTCACGAAGCGACGGAAGGCTCCCAGCCAGTGGCCCAGTACATCTACTCCATGGTGCGTGCGCGCAAGGCGCACGGCGACAAGGTGATCCTCGACAACGTCACCCTGGCGTTCCTGCCCGGCGCCAAGATCGGCGTCGTCGGCCCCAACGGTGCCGGCAAGTCGACCGTCCTGAAGATCATGGCCGGCATGGAGACCGCCTCCAACGGTGAGGCGATCCTCAGCCCCGGCTACTCGGTCGGGATGCTCCAGCAGGAGCCGCCGCTCAACGAGGACCTCGACGTGCGCGGCAACGTCGAGGAGGCGGTCAAGGACCTCCGCGCGGCGCTGAACCGCTTCGAGGAGGTCAGTGCCGCCATGGGCGAGCCCGACGCCGACTTCGACGCGCTGCTGGCCGAGCAGGGCGAGCTGATGGAGGTCATCGAGAACGGCGAGGGCTGGGAGCTCGACGCCCGGATCGAGCAGGCCATGGACGCGCTGCGCTGCCCGCCGGGCGACGCCGACGTCACGGTCCTGTCCGGCGGTGAGCGGCGCCGTGTCGCGCTGTGCAAGCTGCTGCTCGAGGCCCCCGACCTGCTGCTGCTCGACGAGCCCACCAACCACCTCGACGCCGAGAGCGTCGCGTGGCTGGAGGCGCATCTGGAGAAGTACGCCGGCACCGTCGTCGCCGTCACCCACGACCGGTACTTCCTGGACAACGTCGCCGAGTGGATCCTCGAGCTCGACCGCGGCCGCGCCTACCCCTACGAGGGCAACTACTCCACCTACCTGGAGACCAAGGCCACCCGCCTGAAGGTGGAGGGTGCCAAGGACGCCAAGCGCGCCAAGCGGCTCAAGGACGAGCTCGAGTGGGTCCGCTCCGGTGCCAAGGCGCGCCAGGCCAAGAGCAAGGCCCGCCTCGCCCGGTACGAGGAGATGGCCGCGGAGGCCGACAAGTTCCGCAAGCTCGACTTCGAGGAGATCCAGATCCCGCCGGGCCCGCGGCTGGGCGGCATCGTCATCGAGACCAAGGACCTCACCAAGGGCTTCGGTGACCGGGTGCTGATCGACGACCTGTCGTTCACGTTGCCGCGCAACGGCATCGTCGGCGTCGTCGGCCCCAACGGCGTCGGCAAGACCACGCTGTTCAAGATGCTGGTCGGCGAGGACAAGCCCGACGACGGCGAGATCAAGGTCGGCGAGACCGTCAAGGTCGCCTACGTCGCGCAGGACCGCAGCGGCATCGACCCGAACAAGAGCCTGTGGGAGGTCGTCTCCGACGGCCTCGACCACATCAAGGTCGGCAACGTGGAGATGCCCTCACGGGCCTACGTCTCGGCGTTCGGCTTCAAGGGCCCGGACCAGCAGAAGAAGGCCGGTGTGCTCTCCGGTGGTGAGCGGAACCGCCTGAACCTCGCGCTGACCCTCAAGCAGGGTGGCAACCTGCTGCTGCTCGACGAGCCGACCAACGACCTGGACACCGAGACGCTCACCAGCCTCGAGGGTGCCCTGCTGGAGTTCCCCGGCTGCGCCGTGGTCGTCAGCCACGACCGCTGGGTCCTCGACCGGGTCGCGACGCACATCCTGGCCTAAGAGGGCGACTCGAAGTGGTTCTGGTTCGAGGGCAACTTCGACGACTACGAGAAGAACAAGGTCGAGCGGCTCGGCATCGACGCCACCCGGCCGCACCGGGCCACCTACCGCAAGCTCAGCCGCGACTGAACAAGGACCCCCTCGCCCCCAGCACTCGCGAGTTCGGGCCGGGGCCCTGCGAGGGGGCCGTTCCAGTGCGTCACCACGGCCGGTCGGAGCAGACGCTCCGGCCGGCCGTCGGCGTTCCCGGACCCGGTCAGCCGGCGGGGTCGAACCAGGCGACGAAGGACCGCTGCGCACGGGTCTCCACCGCCCGGGGGCGGTACCGCTCGCGCACGTAGCCGACCGCCTCGGCGGCGGGCACCCCGTCGAGGACGGCGAGGCAGGCCAGCGCCGTCCCGGTCCGGCCGGTGCCCCCGTCGCAGGCCACCTCCACCCGCTCGGCCGCCGCCCGGTGGAGGACCTCGGTCAGCGCCTCCCGGAGGTCGGCCGGGTCCGCGGGCAGCCGGAAGTCCGGCCACCGGACCCACCGGCTCTCCCACGGCAGGTGCGGGGCCCGGCCCAGCAGGTAGACCCCGTAGCCCGGTTCCGGCCCGCCGGGCAGAGCCTGCCGCAGGCCCCGGCCGCGGACCGCCCGGCCCGAGGGCAGCACCAGCAGCCCCGGCGTCGCCGGGTCCCGGACCTCGCCCACGCCGACGACCGTAGGCCCGTGCGCGGCGCGCCCGGGGCGGTACGGCAGGGTGTGCGCCGTGAGGCACACCGTCGCCGTCCCGATGCGCTGGTCGGACATGGACGCCTACCAGCACATCAACAACGTCGCCTTCCTCGGCTACTTCGAGACGGCCCGCGTCGACCTGTTCTTCGACCACCCCACCCACGACGAGAAGACCGGGCTGCGCCGCGGCATCGTGGTGGCCTCCCACGAGATCGCCTACAAGCGGTCGGTCGAGTACGACGCCGAGCCGCTGCAGGTGCAGATCTGGGTCTCCGGCATCCGGGCCGCGGCCTTCACCTGCCACTACGAGCTCTTCGACCACGGGCAGCTGGCCGTCACCGGCAGCACACTGCTGGTCCCGGTGGACTTCGCGATCAACCGCCCGCGCCGGCTCACCCCCGAGGAGAAGGTCTTCCTCAACCGCTACCTGGACGACGACGCCCCCGCCTGACCTGCCCCGTCCCGGTGGAGGCGGATCAGGGGAGGGCGACGATCCGCGCGACCGGCCGGTCCGCACCCACCGGGGCGCCGCGGCGGGCCGCCTCGTCCTCGGACGCCAGCGCGACGGCGTCCCCCTCGCCGATCGTCCCTCCGGTGAACACCGCCGCGTTGACCCCGCCCCGGGTGGCCAGCGCCTTGACCAGCCTGGCGCCGGTCAGCCGCTCCAGGTGGGTGCACGGCGGGCAGCGCTTGGATCCGAACAGCAGCACGTCGCCGACGGTGAACCACCGGCCGACCAGCGCCGGCAGGTCGATCCCGGACGTGACCACGTTGCGCCGCGTCTGTCCCGGCGTCAGCTCCACCCCGGCCTCGCGGGCGGCCTCGGCCACCTGGTCGGCGTCGATCAGCGTCACCTGCTTCTCCAGCTGGGGGTACCGGGCCCAGGTGCCGCCGCCCAGCGCGTAGCGGTCACCGGCCAGCCCCGCACCGGGCAGCGCGGCGACCCAGGGCCGCCGCACCATCGGCGCCGCCGCCTCGGGCGCCGTCCAGACCTCGAGCACGCGACCGGTCACCGGTCCCTCCGCCGCCGCCGGGGGAGCGGCTCGTCGTCGGCGCCGCGGGCGTCCAGTGCCTCTGCGGTCGTGTGCGCCATCTGCAGCACCTGCACCAGGAGCGGCACCACCGTCGTCGCCAGGCCCCGCAGCCCGCGTGGCAGGCCGCCCCGGGCGGCCTGGGCCTCGCGGATGCGGTCGGCCCGCTCGGCGATCAGCGGGATGAACCGCAGCGCCATCGCGATGACCAGCCCGATCCGCGCCGGGCGCACGCCTACCCACTCCAGCGGCCGGCAGATCCGTTCGATGACGGCGACCATCTCGGTCACCCGCGTGGTCGCGGTGACGACCGCCGCGGCCAGCACCAGCGCGAGGAGGCGGAGCACCGTCAGGGTGCCGGTGAGGACGTCGGTCAGGACCGCGTGCAGGACGAAGAGCCCGACCAGCCACCACAGCACCGCGCGCGCCTGGCGCAGGAGCACCCCGGCCGGCAACTGCGCCACCGCCAGGCCCAGCAGGAGGACGGCGGCCACCGCACCACCCGACACCGGCAGGGTGGGGACGGCGAAGACGAGCACGCTCAGCCCGGCCAGAGCCAGCAGCTTCCAGCCCGCGGGTGTCCGGTGGACCGGGCTGGCCCGGGGCACGTACAGCGCCAGCATCACCGGTGCACCATGAGCGCACGGTAGGCGGAGACCGAGCTGTCCGGCGGGCCGTCGGTGACCACCCGGCCGTCGTCGATCACCAGGACCCGGTCGAACCCGTGCAGCAGATCCAGGTCGTGGGTGACGACGACGACCTGCTGCTCGAGGTCCTCGACCAGCTGGGCGACCCGGCGCGTGTTGACCAGGTCGAGCAGCGTGGTCGGTTCGTCGAAGACGATCCGGGCCGGCCGCATGACGAGCACGCCGGCGATGGCCAGTAGCTGTTTCTGCCCGCCCGAGAGCAGGTGCGCCGGATGATCGGCATGCCCGGCGAGGCCGTACCGCTCCAGCACCTCCGCGACCCGCTCCGCCCGCTCGGCGGCCGGGACGCCCTGGTTCTCCAGCCCGTAGGCGACGTCCTCGGCGACCGTCGGGTACACGATCTGGGCGTCGGGGTCCTGGAAGACGAAGCCCACCCGCCGTCGCACCTCGCGCACGTGAGCGCGGGTGTCGAGACCGTCGACGAGCACGCTGCCCGTGGTCGGCACCACCAGACCGTTGAGCAGGCGGGCGAACGTGCTCTTGCCCGACCCGTTCGCGCCGACGATGCCGATCCTGCGCTCGGTGAGGTGCAGGTCGATGTCGGCGAGCACCAGGCGGTCGCCGTAGACGTGCCCGACCGCCCGCAGTTCGACGCCGCGGGTCGGGTCCGCGACGGGGGCGGCCGTCTCCCGCCGGAGCCTCACCTGAGGGCGACCGCCCGCTGCGGTGTCTCGATGACGGGGTAGCTGCGGCGCACCTGGACGGCGATCGCCGCGGCCAGCACCGCCTTGATCCCGTCGCCGATCAGGAACGGCAGCGCACCGGACACGATCGCCGCCTCGGGCGACAGGTTTGCGATCGCGGCCAGCACGGGCACGCCGATCGCGTAGATGACGAGGATGCCGCCGACGACGTTGGCGAGGATGCCCCACGCGAGGTTGTAGCGCCCCCAGAACCGCTCGGTGAGCAGCCCGACGACGAAGGCCGCGATCGGCCAGCTGATCAGGTAGCCGGCGCTCGGCCCGGTGAACGCGGCCAGGCCACCGTGGCCGCTGGCGAGCAGTGGGAGCCCGATCGCGACGAGGACGAGGAACAGGAGCTGGGAGAGGAAGCCCCGCCGGGCGCCCAGGATGGCGCCCGCCAGCATCACGCCGAGGGTCTGCGCGGTGATCGGCACCGGGCCCACCTGGATGGCCGGCACGAGGCCGAGCACGGCGGTGATCGCGGCGAACAGTGCAATGTATACGAGATCTTTGGTCTTCACTGAGGTTCTCCCGGGGTGCAGGCGCCGGCGTTCACAGGTTGCGGCCGGGCGTCGTCCTGCCGGAAGGTACCGGAGCGCGGGTCACGGACCTCGCCCGCTCCTGCACCCCCCCGGCCGCCTCAGGCCTGCAGCCACACGGTCGCGTCGTCGGGCAGCGTGCCGTCGCCGACGTCTGCGCTCGCGACCAGCACCTGCCCCTCGGGGAGGGGGATCGGGGCGCCGGAGAAGTTGACCAGGCACACGAGGCCGCCGGGACGGCGGAACGCCAGGCACCCGGCGGGTGCCGGTAGCCACTCCAGCCCGTTCCCGCTGATCGACGGCGACGAGCCGCGCAGCGCCAGCGCCCGTCGGTACAGCGACAGCATCGAGCCGGCCTCGCGGCCCTGGGCCGCGACGGTCAGCGGAGCCCAGCCGGCCGGCATCGGCAGCCAGGTGTCCGGGGCGGTGGAGAACCCGTAGGGCGGGGTGTCCCCGCCCCACGGCATCGGCACCCGGCAGGCGTCCCGGCCGCGCTCGGTGTGGCCGGAGCGTTCCCAGATGGGGTCCTGCAGCACCTCGTCGGGGAGGTCGACGTCGGGCAGGCCGAGCTCGTCGCCGTTGTAGAGGTAGGCGGCCCCGGGCAGGGCCAGCTGCAGCAGCGCCGCGGCCCGGGCCCGCCGGGTGCCCAGCTCGCCGCCCCCGTAGCGGGTGACGTGCCGCGGCCGGTCGTGGTTGGACAGCACCCAGCAGGCCGGTGCCGGCGTGGCGGCCACGGTGGCCAGGGAGCGGTCGATCGCCGTCCGCAGCTCGTCGCAGTCCCAGCCGGCGGTGAGCAGCTTGAAGTTGAAGGCCAGGTGCAGCTCGTCGGGGCGCAGGTACTCGGCCAGCCGGGCGTCGTCGGCCACCCAGACCTCACCGACGGCCATCGCGCCGGGGTGGTCGTCGAGCACGGCACGGACCCGCCGGTGGATCAGGTGGACCCCGTCCTGGTCGAAGCGGTGGTCGCCGGGACCGTGGTCGGCGAGCAGGCCGGTGTCCTCCATCGGCACCATGTCCGGCAGCCCCTCGGGCTTGGCCATGCCGTGCGCGACGTCGATCCGGAAACCGTCGACGCCCCGGTCCAGCCAGAAGCGCATCGTCGTCTCGAGGTCCTCGACGACCTCCGGGTTGGTGAAGTCCAGGTCGGGCTGCTCGGGGGCGAACAGGTGCAGGTACCACTGCCCGTCGGGCACCCGGGTCCACGCCGGGCCGCCGAACACCGAGGGCCAGTTGTTAGGCGGCTCGTCGCCGTCGCGACCACGACCGTCGCGGAAGACGTACCGGGCCCGCGCCGGCGACCCGGCGGGGGAGACGAGCGCCTCCTGGAACCACTCGCGCTGGTGGGAGCTGTGGTTGGGGACCAGGTCGACGGTCACCTTGATGCCCCGGTCGTGGGCATCGGCCAGGAGCGCGTCGAAGCCGGCGAGGTCGCCGAAGACCGGTTCGACGTCCCGGGGATCGGCGACGTCGTAGCCGTGGTCGGCCATCGGCGAGGGGTAGAACGGCGTGATCCACAGGGCGTCGACGCCGAGGTCGGACAGGTACGGCAGCCGGTCGCGGATGCCGGCCAGGTCGCCGACGCCGTCGCCGCTGCCGTCGGCGAAGCTGCGCACGTAGACCTGGTAGAAGACGGCGTCGCGCCACCAGTCGACGGGCAGGGTCGGGCTCTCGCTCAGCGGAGGCTCCTCGGAGGTCTTCCCACGTGCATGGCCCGGTCCACCGGCTCGCGCCGAGCCGGCGAGGCGTGAGGGGGCGGGGTCCTTCAACGGTTCTGCATGCTGCGGGCAGCCATCTCCAGGTAAGCCCACAGCGTCGCGTCCTGCTCGGCGGGGAGCGCGAGGGAGTCGACCGCCGCCCGCATGCGGGTCAGCCACGCGTCACGCTCGACCTCCCGGATGGCGAACGGTGCGTGGCGCATCCGCAGCCGCGGGTGGCCACGGTGCTCGGAGTAGGTGCGCGGGCCGCCCCAGTACTGCTCCAGGAACGACCGGAGGCGTGCTTCGGCGCCGTCCCAGTCGTCGTCGGGGTACAGCGGGCGCAGCACCGGGTCCTCGCGCACGCCGGCGTAGAAATGCGCGACGAGGGCCCGGAACGTGGGGGCACCACCGACCTCGGCGTAGAAGCTGCCCGGCGAGGGCAGTGACTGGCTCGTCTCGCTCATGTCTCCGATCGTCCCCCAGCCCTGCCACCCGGGAGAACCGGAGCGACCGTGTCCCGCGCCACGGGGTGTCCGACGTCGTCCCCGCCGGGCCGGGGCCGACGTCCCAGCGCGGCCAGCGGACCGGCCACCGCGACCAGCCCCAGCGCTCCGCAGAGCGCCACCACGGTGCTGGGGGCCAGCAGCTCCGCGCTGCCGCCGGCCAGCACGACGCCGATGCCCTGGACCCCGGACAGGCCGGCCACGGCGACGCCGAAGGCCCGGCCGCGGAAGGCGCTGGGCACCGCCTGCACGAACGCCACGTTCAACGGGATGGAGCACGCGCCGCCCACGCCGGCGATGAAGAACAGGACGAGCACCAGGACGAACGTGCCGGTGCCTGCGCCGAGCCAGGCGGGCACGAGGCCGGCCAGCAGAACCCCGCCCAGCGACAACCCGACCAGTGGACCGACCAGCCGGGCCCGCAGGTCGGGCGGGCAGAGCCGGCCGACCAGCAGGCCACCCACCACGGTGCCGGCCGGGTTCGCGGCCAGCAGCAGGCCGGTGGCCGAGGTCGTGTCCTGCAGTTGCAGCGCCAGGGGCGCGGCGATGCCCTCGGGGGCGTTGGCGAAGAGCGCAGCCACCCAGAGCAGCCCGACGATCGCCCGCAGGCGCGGCTGCCCGACGATGTAGCGCAGTCCGCTCCCGGTGTCGTGCCAGATCGAGGGCGCCGGGCCGCCGTCCGGCGGGGGGCGGGCCGGCGCCGGGCGCCGCTCGAGGCTGCGGGTGAGCCAGACGGCCGAGACGGCGAAGGTCGTGGCGTCGAGCAGCAGTGCGGCCGACGGCGACAGGGTGAGCAGCAGCGCGCCGCCGAGGACGAAGCCGATCAGCTGCGCCAGCTGCTGGGTGATCCCGGTGAGCGAGGTGGCGACGGCGTACCGGTCGCCCTCCAGGACGTCGGCCATCAGCGCCGCACGGGCTGCCTCGAACGGTGGAGCGCAGATCGAGACCAGCAGCAGCAGGCCGAGCAGCACCGGCAGGGGCACCCCGGGGATCGCCATGACGGCGACCAGCACGGCGCGCGCGACGTCGCTGGCGATGAGCACCCGGTGCCGGGGGAGCCGGTCGGCCAGCGCGGCCAGCACCGGCCCGGCGAGCAGCCACGGGAGGTAGCTGATCCCGAAGGTGACGGCCGACAGGACGGCCGAGTCGGTGCGCTGGTAGACGAGGACGGTGAGGGCCACCCGGGCCAGCTCGTCGCCGATGGTGGACAGCAGGTAGGAGCCGAACAACGGACGGAACTGGCGGACGGCGAAGACCTGGCGGAACGTCGCCGGACGGCTGGTGCCGGCCCCGGCCGGTGCGCCGGGGCGAGGGCGGCGGCCGGTCAGCG
>JAOPWO010000232.1 GCA_025965635.1 Modestobacter sp.
CCGGCTACGGGCAGCAGCCGCCGCCCGGCTACGGCCAGCAGCCCCCGCCCGGCTACGGGCAGCAGCCCCCGCCCGGCTACGGGCAGCAGCCGCCGCCCGGCTACGCCCCTCCGCCGGGCTATGCCCAGCAGGGCGCCCCGCAGCCCGGGTTCGGGCAGCCGGGCTACGGGCAGCCGGGCTACGGGCAGCCGGGCCATGGGCAGCCGCCCACGGGGCCGAACCCCTACGGGGCGCCCGCGGGTACCGGCGGGGGGGTGTCCTTCGATGCGAAGAAGCTCACGATGGCCTCCTACGTCATCGCCGGCGGCACGCTGCTCTTCCTGATTCTGAGCTTCTTCTCCTGGTTCCGGTTCTTCGGGGTCGGCATCAGCGGCTGGGAGTCGGGCAACGTCAAGACGGCGTTCTTCCTCTTCCTCCTGGCGTCGGTGTGGGCGCTCCTGCCGGCGTTCGTCGACGTCAAGGTCGGGTTCCCCCGGTCGTGGATCACCGTCGGCCTGGCGGGGCTGGGCTTCCTCCTGACGCTGTTCGCCTGGTTCGACACCTTCGACTTCGACTTCTCCATCTGGGCGTTGCTCGGCGTCCTGACGGCGGCCGCGATCCTGCTGTTCGCCGTCCTGGCGCTGCTGCCGGAGCTCCGGAACCGGCCGGCGCTTCCCGGCGGTCTGGCCAGCGCAGCCCAGTGGGCCAACCAGCCCGCCCCAGAATTCGGGCAGCAGTCGGGCGCGCCCGGGCATCAGCCCGGTTACGGGCATGCCGGGCCGCCGCATGCCGGGCCGCAGCACGCCGCGCCGCCACCGCAGTACGCACCTCCGCCGGCCCCGCCCGCGGCCGGGACGCACGCATCGCAGCCGTTCACCCCGCCGCCCTCCTCGCCCCCGCCGTCCTCGCCGGGCGGCTCGACCGCATCGGGTGAGGGGCCGGCGACGGACCGTCCCGGCGGCGCCTGAGCCGACCCGCCGGGCGGTGACTTTCGGTCTCCGCCCGGCGCGTACGGCGGCGGGCCCGGCCGTCGGCTTGCGAGAGTGGGTGAGTGGTCTCGCTGCTCGCACGCCTGTCCTGGAGCGGGCCTGACGACGGGGGCCGTCGCCGCGCGCTGCCCCTGATGTGGCTCACCGTGGCCGCTGTCGCCGCGGTGACCGCCGCCGGGCTCGCCGGTCTCGGGCTGGCGGTGGTGGTCGTGCAGACCCTCGACCCCACCGGTGGCCTGCCAGTCGGGGGCTCGATCGCCCTGGCGGCGCGCCTCTGGCTCCTGGCGCAGGGGGGCGAGCTGACCCTTCCGTCGGGACGGCTGGTGCTCGCCCCGTTGCTGCTCACGCTCGGCATCGCGTGGGGTCTGTCGCAGGCGGCCCGGAGCGTCGCCGGTACGCAGGAACTCGTCGCCGCCCGGGACGCCGTCCGCGTCGCCGGCGCGGGTGTCGCCGTGCACGTCGTGCTCACCCTGCTGATCGCGGTCGTCCTCGATTCCCCCGGCGTCGGGGTGGGGCTGATCCGGACCACGGCGGGCCCGGCCGTCCTCGCGGCCGCCGCCTTCGGCTGGGGGCTGACGCGCGAGTCCGGACTGATGGACGCCGCGCTGGACCGGCTGCCGGCTGCGGCCCGGCCGGTGCTGCGCGGCGTCCTGGCCGGGCTGCTCACCGCCCTGGCGCTCTGCACCGCGGTGGTCGCCGTCGCGCTGGCCTCGGACGTCCGTGGCTACGCCGCTCTCTCAGGTTCGCTCGGCGGCGCGGCGGCCGGCGCCGTCGGCCTGCTCTCCCTCGGGACGCTGCTGCTGCCCAACGCGGCCGCAGCGGTGCTGGGCATGTCCGCGGGCCCGGGCTTCTTCGTCGGTAGCGGCACCCTGGTGTCGGTGCACGGCGTCACGCTCGGCGCCGTGCCGGCGCTCCCGCTGCTCGCGGCCCTGCCCGACACCCAGGCGGTGCCGCTGATCGCCTTCGCCTCCCAGGCGGTGCCCGCTCTCGCGGGCCTGGTCGCCGGGACGACGGTCGGCCGCTGGTTCGGCCCGCAGGACGGCGGCTCGGTGATCGCCGGGCTGGCCGGCATCGCCTCCGGGATCCTGCTCGGGGTCGCCAGCGGCGTCCTCGCGTGGGGAGCCGGCGGAACTCTGGGGGACGGCGGTCTGGCGCAGGTGGGGGCCCCGGCCGTGGCCACCGGGATCGCGGTGGCCGCCCAGACCGGGATCGCCGCCGCGGTCGCGGCCACGGTGACCCGATGGCGGGCGCTGGGCTGAGCCGCCCACCCGGCCGGGAGGGGAGGCGCCCCGGCTAGGGTCGCCGACGTGCCCGCAGCCGTTCCCCACCCGCGGGCGCGGGTCGTCGTCCTGCTCTCCGGCACCGGGTCGCTGTGCGCCGCGCTGCTGGCGGCCACCGACGCCCCGGCCTACCCGGCGGAGGTCGTCGCCGTCGGCAGCGACCGGGCCGCCGAGGGCCTCGCGCACGCCGCCGGGCGTGGACTGCCCACGTTCGTCTGCTCCGTCGGCGACCATCCCGACCGCGCCGCCTGGGACCGCGCGCTGGCGGCTGCGATCGCCGTCCACCAGCCCGATCTCGTGGTCTCGGCCGGGTTCATGAAGATCGTCGGCCCCGCCGTCCTCGAGGCGTTCGGCGGCCGGCTGATCAACACCCATCCCGCGCTGCTGCCGGCTTTTCCCGGCGCGCACGCGGTCCGCGACGCACTGGCCGCCGGAGTGCCCGTCACCGGGGCGACGGTGCACCTGGTCGACGCGGGCGTCGACTCCGGCCCGGTGCTCGCGCAACGGGAGGTCCCGGTCCGGCCCGGGGACGACGAGGCGCGGCTGCACGACCGGATCAAGGTCGTGGAGCGAGAGCTGCTGATAGAGACGGTGGCGCAGTTCGTCACCACCGACCCGACGAGGAAGGCCCGATGACCGACCCCACCGCGATTCGCTTACCTGTTCGCAGGGCCCTGCTGGGCGTCTACGACAAGACCGGCATCGAGGACCTGGCCGCGGGGCTGGCCGCCGCCGGTGTCGAGCTGGTGAGCACCGGCGCCACGGCCCGACGGATCGCGGAGGCCGGCATCCCGGTCACCCCCGTCGAGCAGGTCACCGGCTTTCCCGAGTGCCTCGACGGGCGGGTGAAGACCCTGCACCCGGGGGTCCACGCCGGCATCCTGGCCGACCGCCGCCGGCCGGAGCACGTCGCGCAGCTCGACGAGCTCGGCATCGCGCCGTTCGATCTCGTGGTCGTCAACCTCTATCCGTTCACCGAGACGGTCGCCTCGGGGGCGAGCCCCGACGAGTGCGTCGAGCAGATCGACATCGGCGGGCCTGCGATGGTGCGCGCCGCGGCGAAGAACCACCCGTCGGTCGCGGTCGTCGTCGACCCGACCCGGTACGGCGACGTCCTCACCGCCGTCGCCTCCGGCGGCTTCACGCTGACCCAGCGGCAACAGCTCGCCACCGCCGCGTTCCGGCACACCGCCAGCTACGACATCGCGGTCGCCTCATGGATGGGCAGCGTCCTCGCGCCGGACACCGAGACCGACTTCCCGTCCTGGGTCGGGGCGAGCTGGGAGCGGTCCGCCGTCCTGCGCTACGGGGAGAACCCGCACCAGGGCGCGGCGCTGTACCGGGGGCAGACCGCGGGCCTGGCCCACGCCGAGCAACTGCACGGCAAGCAGATGTCCTACAACAACTACGTCGACACCGACGCCGCCTGGCGGGCCGCGCATGACCACGCGGACCCCTGTGTGGCCATCATCAAGCACGCCAACCCGTGCGGCATCGCCGTCGGCGCCGACATCGCCTCGGCGCACCGCAAGGCCCATGCCTGCGATCCGGTGTCCGCCTTCGGGGGCGTGATCGCGGCCAATCGCGAGGTCGACCTCACCATGGCGGAGCAGGTCGCCGAGGTGTTCACCGAGGTCGTCGTCGCCCCGTCGTTCACCGACGACGCGGTGGCCGTGCTGACCGGGAAGAAGAACATCCGGCTCCTCCGGCTGCCGCACGTGCCGGGCCCCGGCGCCGAGATGCGGCCGATCAGCGGCGGGCTGCTGCTGCAGGTCAAGGACCGGCTCGACGCCGCGGGGGACGACCCGACCACGTGGACGCTGGCGGCGGGGGCGCCCTTGGACGCGGCCGGCCTCGACGACCTGGTCTTCGCCTGGCGCAGCGTCCGGGCGGTCAAGAGCAACGCGATCCTGTTGGCGCACGACAAGGCGACGGTCGGCGTGGGTATGGGCCAGGTCAACCGGGTCGACGCCGCGAGGCTCGCCGTCGCGCGGGCGGGGGAGCGGTCCGCCGGATCGGTGGCTGCCTCCGACGCGTTCTTCCCCTTCGCCGATGGGCTGCAGGTGCTGCTCGAGGCGGGAGTACGGGCCGTGGTCCAGCCCGGCGGCTCCGAGCGGGACGAGGAGGTCGTCGCCGAGGCGGCCGCGGCCGTCGTGCCGCTGTACCTGACCGGCACTCGGCATTTCGCCCATTGATGCAAGGACCCGTCCTCCCCACCCCTCGCAGGCTGGACGAGCCTCGGGACCGGGCCGCCATGACCCTCACCCCTAGGAGAAGGGCCGCGTCGTCCCCCTCACCGCTCGCGGGCTGGAGATGAGCCTCCGGACGGGGCATGCCTCCATGGGGCCCAGACCGCACGTCGGGCCGCCGGAGAGGGGTTCGGAGGTGGAGGGGATGGATTTCGCCCGGGTGGACTGGTGGGGAGCCGAGCTCGACGGCGTGACCTTCACTCGCTGCCGGTTCGACGACGCCGGGCTCGAGGAGCTCGTGACCCGGCGCTGCGTCTTCGATTCCTGCGTCCTGACCGGCGTGCGGATGAGTGGCTCACGGCACGGGGGCAGTGCGTTCCTCTCCTGCCGGTTCGACCGTGCCCGGCTCATCGACGTCACCTGGACCGGGTGCAAGCTGACCGGGTCCCAGTTCCCCGGCGCGCAGCTGCGGCCGATGACCGCGACCGAGTGCGACTGGAGCTACACCGCGCTGCGTGCCGCGGACCTCTCGGCGCTGGACCTCTCCGGCCAGCGCTTCCGGGAGGCCGACCTCACCGACGCCGACCTGCGGGGGACCGACCTGACCGGCGCCGACCTGGATCGGGCCCGCCTGCAGGGGGCGAAGCTGCGGGGCGCCGATCTCCGCGGGGCTTCGATGGACGAGATCAACTGGCGCTCGTTCGACCTCACCGGCGTGCGGGTCGACCTGGTGCAGGCCGTGCAGTTCGCCCGCGCCCACGGCGCCCTCGTGGCCGACTGAGTCAGATCCGCCGGGTCCTGGCCCAGGTCAGCAGGGCCTTCAGACTGCCGAGCACCCCCAGCACGGGGACGGCGATGGCGAACCAGAAGCCCACGCCGAACCCGCCGAGCCGCCAGCTGTCCTGTCCGATCGGCACGAGCACCCCCGCGGCGGCGAGGGCGCTCACCAACAGGGCCACGGCCCCCAGCGCCCGGTGCGTGCGTGCGGGCAGCAACATCAGCAGGCCCAGCAGCAGGAGCGCCCCGCCGCCGAGCACGACGGCCAGCGGCTGCCAGAAGCCGGTGTCGCCCAGCTCGCCGAACTCCCGGAACCCGCGCCGCACCAGCTCCAGCCCGCTGTCGTCGCGGTCGGACAGCCACCGAAGGAGGAGACTGATGCCGGCCGCGACGCCGGCCAGCACGAGCAGCAGCGCGGCCGCGACGTCCGGGCGGCGGAACGCCACCGGGCCCGTGGCGTACTCCGGCGCGGTGGAGTCGGGCACGGAGGCGGCCGGCTCCGGTGCGGTGGGCTCTGCTGCGGTGGGCTCTGCTGCGGTGGGCTCTGCTGCGGTGGGCTCTGCTGCGGGGGGCTCCGGTACAGCTGCCCTCATGCCGGCGGAACTGCCGTGCGCGCTCGCCCCGCCGCCCTGGTCAGGGCCTGGTGCCGGCGTACCGTCCGTGCGCTCGCTCACGTGCCTACCTCCGCAGATCGACGGGCGTGGGGAAGACGCCCCGGGCCCGGAGCCTAGGACGGCGCCACCTGCCGCAGGACCTTCGGGCAGACTGTCGGCGTGCCCGCGACGATCCTGGACGGAAAGACGACCGCGGCTGCGATCCGCACCGAACTGACCGAGCGGGTGGCCGTGCTTGCGGCCGCGGGTCATCGCCCGGGTCTGGGCACGCTGCTGGTGGGGGACGACCCGGGCAGCCGCTGGTACGTGAACGCCAAGCACAAGGACTGCGCTGAGGTGGGCATCGGGAGCATCCAGCGCGAGCTGCCGGCCACGGCGACCGAGGCCGACGTGCTCGCCGTGGTGGCCGAGCTCAACGCCGATCCGGCGTGCACCGGGTACATCGTCCAGCTGCCCCTGCCGCCGCAGATCGACGAGGCGAGGGTCCTCGAGGCGATGGACCCGGCCAAGGACGCCGACGGCCTGCACCCGGTCAATCTCGGCCGGCTCGTGCTCAACGTCCCCGGTCCGCTGCCGTGCACGCCGGTGGGGATCGTGGAGCTGCTCCGCCGCTTCGACGTCCCGATCGCCGGGGCCGAGGTCGTGGTCATCGGCCGCGGCGTCACCGTCGGCCGGCCGCTCGGGCTGCTGCTCACCCGGCGCTCGGAGAACGCGACGGTGACCCTCTGCCACACCGGCACGCGCGACCTCGCCGCGCACGTGCGAACCGCTGACATCGTCGTGGCCGCCGCAGGTGTGCCCGGCCTGGTCACCGCCGGCATGGTCAAGCCGGGCGCCGCCGTCCTCGACGTGGGGGTGAGCCGAGTCGCCGGCAAGATCGCCGGAGACGTCGCCCTCGACGTGGTCGAGGTCGCCGGTCACGTGGCTCCCAACCCCGGCGGTGTGGGCCCGATGACGCGGGCGATGCTGCTGCAGAACGTCGTCCTGGCCGCGGAGCAGGCCGCCGCGGTCGAGGTCCTGTCCGCCTGATGCCGCCGTCGGCCATGACACGTCCACCGCTCTACCTCCGCCGGCCCTTCCTCGCCGGCCTCGTCCGCCAGCTGCCGCTGCTCGCCGTGCTGCTCGCCGTCGGTCTCGGGCTGCTGCTGGTGGCGTTCGAGCACTGGCGATGGGGGCTCGTCGTGATCGGGCTGGCGCTGGTGGGTGCCGCGCTGCTCCGGTTGCTGCTGCCGGTGCGCCGGGTGGGCTTCCTCGCCGTCCGCAGCCGGCCGATAGACGTCGTCCTGCTCGCTGGGACAGGTCTGCTTCTCACGGTGATCACCCTCGCGATCCCGACCGCCTGAACCTGGGCGCGACCCGCTGGGGCGGGTTCGGCCGGGCGGAGATAAGTTGGCCGCCATGGCAGAGAAGTCCAGGAACGGCAAGGTCACCGTCGTCGGTGCCGGCTTCTACGGCTCCACCACCGCGCTCCGGCTCGCGGAGTACGACATCTTCGAGACGGTCGTGCTCACCGACATCGTCGAGGGCAAGCCCGAGGGCATCGCCCTCGACATGAACCAGTCGCGCCCCATCGAGGGCTTCGAGACGAAGGTCGTCGGCGTCGGCGGCGGCTCCTATGACGGCACGGAGAACTCCGACGTCGTCGTCATCACCGCCGGCCTGCCGCGCAAGCCCGGCATGAGCCGCATGGACCTCATCGAGACCAACGCCAAGATCGTCCGGTCGGTCGCCGAGAACATCGCGCAGACCTCGCCCGACGCGGTGGTCATCGTCGTCTCCAACCCGCTGGACGAGATGACGGCGCTGGCGCAGCTGGCCACGCAGTTCCCGAAGAACCGCGTCATGGGTCAGGCCGGCATGCTCGATACGGCCCGCTTCACCAACAACGTGGCCGAGGAGCTCGGCGTCCCGGTGTCGTCGGTGCAGACCCTCACGTTGGGGTCGCACGGCGACACGATGGTGCCGGTGCCCTCACGCTGCACCGTCGACGGCAAGCCGCTGGCCGACGTGCTCGCCGCCGACCGGATCGAGCACTTGGTCGACCGCACCCGGAACGGCGGCGCGGAGGTCGTGGCCCTGCTCAAGACGGGGTCCGCCTACTACGCCCCGTCGGCGGCGGCGGCGCGCATGGCGAAGGCCGTGATGGAGGACTCCGGCGCCCGCATGCCGGTGTGCGCGTGGGTCGACGGCGAGTACGGCATCAGCGGCGTGTACCTGGGTGTGGAGGCCGAGATCGGTCGCGAAGGCGTACGGCGGGTCGTCGAGGGCGACCTCACCGAGGCCGAGAAGACCGGGTTGCGTGCGGCCGCCGAGGCCGTGCGGGCCAAGCAAGCCGACGTAGCCGACCTCTGAGCCGAACGGCTCAGAACCTGTAGAGAGGGACGTGCACGTGGCAAAGATCAAGGTCGAGGGCACCGTCGTCGAGCTCGACGGCGACGAGATGACGCGGATCATCTGGCAGTTCATCAAGGACCAGCTGATCCTTCCGTACCTCGACGTGAACCTGGAGTACTACGACCTGGGCATCGAGGCGCGGGACGCGTCCGACGACCAGATCACCATCGACTCCGCCAACGCCATCAAGAAGCACGGCGTCGGCGTCAAGTGCGCCACCATCACGCCGGACGAGGCTCGGGTCGAGGAGTTCGGGCTGAAGAAGATGTGGCGGTCCCCGAACGGGACGATCCGCAACATCCTCGGCGGTGTCATCTTCCGCGAGCCGATCATCATGCGGAACGTGCCGCGGCTGGTGCCGGGGTGGACCAAGCCGATCGTCGTCGGCCGGCACGCCTTCGGTGACCAGTACCGCGCCACCGACTTCCGGTTCCCGGGCGAGGGAACGCTGACGATCACCTTCACGCCCAAGGACGGCTCCGAGCCGATCGAGCACGAGGTGTTCCAGTCGCCGGGCGGGGGCGTCGCGATGGCGATGTACAACCTCGACGACTCGATCCGCGACTTCGCCCGCGCCTCGATGAACTACGGCCTCAACCGCGAGTACCCGGTCTATCTGTCGACCAAGAACACGATCCTCAAGGCCTACGACGGCCGGTTCAAGGACCTGTTCCAGGAGGTCTTCGAGGCCGAGTTCCAGGACAAGTTCGAGGCGGCCGGCATCACCTACGAGCACCGCCTGATCGACGACATGGTCGCGGCGTCCCTCAAGTGGGAGGGCGGCGACGTCTGGGCCTGCAAGAACTACGACGGCGACGTGCAGTCCGACACCGTGGCGCAGGGCTTCGGCTCGCTGGGCCTGATGACGTCGGTGCTGCTCAGCCCCGACGGCCGCACCGTCGAGGCCGAGGCCGCGCACGGCACCGTCACGCGCCACTACCGGCAGCACCAGCAGGGCAAGGAGACGTCGACCAACCCGATCGCGTCGATCTTCGCCTGGACCCGGGGTCTGGCCCACCGCGGCAAGCTGGACGGCACCCCCGAGGTGACCCGCTTCGCCGAGACCCTGGAGCGGGTCTGCATCGAGACCGTCGAGAGCGGTCAGATGACCAAGGACCTGGCGCTGCTCATCTCCCGCGACGCCCCGTGGCTGAACACCCAGGACTTCCTCGCGGCCATCGACGTCAACCTGCAGAAGGCCATGGCCTGAAGAAGGATCTCGTCCTCCTCCCCCTCGCACGTTCGGGGTGAGCCTCGGGACGGCGCCGACAGCGGCCCCCTCGGTCTCCGAGGGGGCCGCTGTCGTGTGCGGTGATCGACGCCGGTTCCGCGGGGTGTGGACGGCGCGGCCTGGTGGGCGGACGGACTGGACCGAGCTCCGCCCGGATGGGTCTGCCGCTGGTGCTGGTGCAGGCGGGACTCACGCCCGGATGACCCGTTCCCGGTCTCGATGAGCACTGGCCCGTCGGCCGGGCGCATCTCGCCCCAGCCGGAGCTCGAGCCGGCGGCGGTGCGGCGACGTCTCAGGCGAGCAGCAGGGTCCACCAGGGGCCGTCGGCGCCCTCCGCCCGGCCGATGCCGGCCGAGACGAGCGTGCAGTCGCCGATCGCCGCGGCAACGGTCGGATCGGTCAGCCAGGTGCTGACGACGTCCGCGGGCGAGTCGTTCCCCCGTGCGACCGCGGCCGCGCGGGCGCCGTGCTCCAACAGGGAGGTGCCGTCGGCGCCCAGCAGGCCGAAGAAACCCTCGTCGCGCATGGCCGTGCTGTGCGCCTGGGCCACGGCGGCCAGGGCGGCATCCGGGGTGAGCGCGTCGCAGCTCGCGGCGGCGCGGGCCTCGTCGAGCCGGGCCACGAGTTCGGTCACGGAGTCGGGCTCGGCGGGCACCACCGACGGGGCAGCCGCCTCGGGTGTGGCCTCGGGTGTGCCGGGCACCGGTGACGACGTCTCCATCGGGCCACCGGAGGGCGACGGGCCGGCCGACGACGGGGATCCCGCGGCCGATCCGGGCAACCCCGAGGATGCCGCGGGCGACGGTCGTCCCGCGGCGCCGGCCGGTCCACCTGCGCTGGTCGCCGCCGACGCCGACGGCTCAGGCACGGCTGACGCCTCGGGGTCGACCGAGGGGGAGGCGGACGCGGGCGCGGGTCGGCCGTCGACGCCCATCACCACGAGCGGGCCGCTGTCCGTGCCCGGTGTGGCCGGGCCGGAGGAGGAGGAGCTGAGGACGACGGAGGACGACCCGCTGCCGCTGCGCGACAGCACCGGCAGCGCGAGCACCAGAGCCGTCACGGTCGTGGTCAGCACCCCGGCCAGCAGGAGGCGGCGCGAGCGGGCGCGCGGGAACGGGCGGCGCGTCAGTGCGCCCGCCACGCGAGCGGCGAGCGGGGGACCGGAAGAACGGTGGTGCACGCGACACCTTCCGGGACGGTGGATCACGATTCGTTACCGCTTGGAGACTAACGGTGCGCGCAAGGTCACCGTCAGTCCCTGCGACCAAACTCACGCGGCCGGGCGTCAGGCGGGCGGACGGGGAGGACGACGTCGCGCCCCGGCCCGGACCGGGCACCATGGAGGCATGAGACCCCCCCGATCCCTCCGAGGAGCACGCAGCCGGTGAGCGACGTCTGGCTCAGCGTCATCATGGTCGTCGTCTTCGTTCTGATCGGCGGCGTCTTTTCCGGCGCCGAGATCGCCCTGGTCTCGCTGCGTGAATCGCAGGTGCGCGGAATGTCGGAAACCGGCCGCCGCGGCCAGGCGGTGCAGCGACTGCTCAGCGACCCGAACCGCTTCCTCGCCGCCGTCCAGGTCGGGGTCACTCTCGCGGGCTTCTTCTCCGCCGCCTTCGGCGCGAGCGCCCTCGCGGCGCCGGTGGCGCACTGGCTGGTCGGTCGCGGCCTCTCCGAGGGGCTGGCCGGCACTCTCGCCCTCGTCCTCGTCACGATCGCGATCAGCTACCTGTCGCTCGTCGTCGGGGAGCTGACCCCCAAACGGCTCGCCCTGCAGCGGGCCGAGGGCTTCTCACTGCTCGTCGCGGCGCCTCTCAACGCGATCGCCACGTTGTCGCGGCCGATCATCTGGCTGCTGTCCCGGTCGACAGACGTCCTCGTCCGGCTGCTCGGCGGCGACCCCAAGCTCAGCGGCGAGTCGATCAGCCAGGAGGAGCTGCGCGATCTGGTGGCGGCGCACGAGTCGTTGAGCAGTGACGAGCGACGGCTCATCGACGAGGTGTTCCGCGCCGGCGACCGGGAGGTGCGCGAGGTCATGACGCCCCGCACCGAGGTCATGTTCCTGGAGTCCTCGATGACCGCCAGTCGCGCGGCCAAGCAGCTCGCCGAGTCCAACTGGTCGCGCTTCCCCGTGGTGGGCCGCGACGAGGACGACGTCGTGGGGTTCGTGCACGTGCGGGACCTGTTCCTGCCCAACCACCCCGCCGGGCGGGCGGCCACGGTCGGCGACCTCGCCCGTGAGGTGACGCGGCTGCCGGGCACCGCGGGTGTGCTCACGGCGCTCAGCGAGATGCGGCGGGGCAACCAGCACCTCGCCATCGTCGTCGACGAGTACGGCGGCACCGACGGGATCGTGACGCTCGAGGACCTCATCGAGGAGGTCATCGGGGAGATCTATGACGAGTACGACGCCGAGGTGACCCAGCGCCAGGACGAGCCGGTCGACGGCCCGCACGAGGTGGACGGGCTGCTGAACCTGGACGACTTCGCCGAGACCACCGGGCTGCAACTGCCCGAGGGGCCGTACGAGACCGTGGCCGGCTACGTGCTGGCCGAGCTCGGGCGCCTGCCGGTGGTGGGGGACACCGTGACGGTCGAGGGCCGCGCGCTGCGCGTGCTGGAACTCGACGGACGCCGGATCTCCCGGCTGTCCGTCGCACCGGCGGCCCAGCCGGAGAGCGGGCCCGACGACGTCCCCGCGGAGCCCGCCCCGAACTGAGCCGCCGCGTCAGCCTGCGGTGCGGAAGAACTGCCACGCGTCGCGGACGATGCCGACCAGGTCGGAGTGCTGGGGGGCCCAGCCCAGGTCGGCCCGGATCCGGTCGGAGCTGGCCACCAGGCGCGCCGGGTCGCCGGCCCGCCGCGCGCCGACCACCACGGGCACCTGGTGCCCGGTGACGGTGCGCACGGCCTCGACGACCTCGCGCACGGAGAACCCGGTGCCGTTCCCCAGGTTGTAGACCCGGTGCTCGCCCGCGGTGGGTGCCGGCAGGGCCAGCAGGTGCGCGGCGGCGAGGTCGTGCACGTGCACGTAGTCGCGGATGCAGGTGCCGTCCGGCGTCGGGTAGTCCTCGCCGAACACCGTCATCGCCTCGCGCGTACCGGCTGCGACCTGCAGGGCGAGCGGGATGACGTGGGTCTCCGTCGCGTGCCGCTCGCCGCAGCCGTAGGCGGCGCCCGCCACGTTGAAGTACCGCAGGCTGACCGCGGCGAACGAGTGGGCCAGCGCGTAGGAGGTGAGCATGTGGTCGACGGCCAGCTTGCTCGCGCCGTAGGTGTTGGTGGGCCGGGTGATCGCGTCCTCACGGATCGGCACCTCCTCGGGCTCGCCGTAGGTGGCCGCGGTGGAGGAGAAGACGATCCGTCGGCAGTCGACCGCCCGCATCGCCTCCAGCAGGGCGAGCGACCCGCCCACATTGGTGTGCCAGTACTCCTCGGGTGTCACCTGGCCGGCGGCGACCAGGCTCTTGGCGGCGAAGTGCAGCACGGCCTCGGGCCGGACATCGGCGAGGACCGGCCCCGACTCGTGCAGGGAGGCCTGCACGAACGCGGCGCCCTCCGGCACGGCGTCGACGTGGCCGGTGGACAGGTCGTCGAGCACGGTCACCTGGTGACCGGACTCGAGGAGGGCTGCGGTGACTACGCTGCCGATGTAGCCGGCGCCGCCGGCGACGAGTACGTGCATGCGCATCACCCTAGAGACGCCGCACGCCCTGCGCCGTGCTGCGGTCCGGGCAGGCGCAGGAGGAGCAGTCGTGGTCAGCGCGCGCCCCGTCGTGACGGCCCTGCCGGCCTACCGGCCCGGCCGCAACCCCGCCGACCTCGCCCGCGAGATCGGCGTCGAGCGGGCCGTCAAGCTGGCCAGCAACGAGGTCGCCTTCCCGCCGCTGCCAGCCGTGCTCGAGGCCATCCGGACGACGGCGGGGGAGATCAACCGCTACCCCGACAACGGCGCCAGCGTGCTCACCGCCGCACTGGCGGAGCGGTACGGCGTCACCCCGGACCAGGTGGCCACCGGCTGTGGCGCCGTCACGGTCTGCCAGCAGCTCGCCCAGGCGTACAACGACCCGGGCACGAGTCTCGCCTTCGCCTGGCGGTCCTTCGAGATGTACCCGCTGCTCGCCTCGGTGGCCGGCGCGCGCCCCGTCCGGGTCCCGCTCGTGCCGGGCACGCCCGGCGGTCCGGCCGACACCCATGACCTCGACGGACTGCTGGCCGCCATCGACGCGACCACCCGGCTGGTCTTCGTCTGCAACCCGAACAACCCCACCGGGACGGCGGTGCGCCGCGCCGAGCTGGAGCGCTTCCTCGACGCCGTCCCCCCTGAGACCCTGGTCGTGCTCGACGAGGCCTACCGCGAGTTCGTCACCGACCCCGACGTGCCCGACGGCGTGGAGCTGATGCGGGGCCGGCCCAACGTGGCCGTCCTGCGCACCTTCTCCAAGGCGTGGGGGCTGGCCGGCCTGCGGGTCGGCTACCTGCTGGCCGAGGACCCCGCGGTGGCCGGAGCCGTCCGCAAGACGCACGTCCCGTTCAGCGTCTCCATGCTGGCCCAGGCGGCGGCGGTGGCCGCGCTGGCCAGCGAGGCGGAGGTGCGGGAGCGGTGCGCGGCCGTGGTGGCCGAGCGCGACCGGCTGACCGCCGCACTCCGGGGTCGCGGCCTGCCGGTCGCCGACAGCCAGGCGAACTTCGTGTGGTTGCCGCTGGGCGAGCAGGCCGCCGAGGTCGCCGCGCGGCTGGAGGCGCGCGCGGTCATCACCCGGCCGTTCGCCGGTGAGGGCGTGCGGGTCACCGTCGGTACGCCGGAGGAGGACGACGTCTTCCTCGCTGCCCTCGATGGGGTCCTCGACACGCTGCGTGGCGACACGCTGCTGACCAGCATGCCCACCGGTCCGGCAAGAGCCTGAGCAGGACGCTGCGCGGCGCGTGGTTCGATGGAGGACGTGCCTGCTCCCCGCGTGCTGTCCGGCATCCAGCCGACGGCGGACTCCTTCCACCTCGGCAACCTCCTGGGTGCGCTGCGGCAGTGGGTGAGCCTGCAGGAGGACCACGAGGCCTTCTACTGCGTCGTCGACCTGCACGCCATCACCGCCGAGCAGCCCGACCCCGCGGTGCTGCGCCGTCGCACCCTGGTGTCGGCCGCGCAACTGCTGGCGCTGGGCGTCGACCCGGACCGCAGCGCCCTGTTCGTGCAGAGCCACGTGCCCGAGCACACCCAGCTGTCCTGGGTCCTGGAGTGCGTGACCGGGTTCGGTGAGGCCAGCCGGATGACCCAGTTCAAGGACAAGAGCCAGCGCGAAGGCGCCGGGACGACGTCCGTCGGGCTCTTCACCTACCCCGTGCTGATGGCCGCCGACATCCTGGTCTACCAGGCCGACCGGGTGCCGGTGGGCGACGACCAGCGTCAGCACCTGGAGCTGACCCGCGACCTCGCGACCCGGTTCAACAGCCGCTACGGCGAGACGTTCACCGTGCCGACGGGGTTCATCCCGCCGGCCGCCGCCCGGGTGCTGGACCTGCAGTCACCGGACAAGAAGATGAGCAAGAGCCTGCCGCCGGCCGGCTGCGTCAACCTGCTCGACGACCCCAAGGTCACCGCCAAGAAGATCCGTTCCGCCGTCACCGACACCGGCCGCGAGGTGGTGGCCGACCCGGTGGCGAAGCCGGGCATCACCAACCTGCTCGCCATCCACTCGGCGCTGTCGGGCCGGACCATCGCCGAGCTCGAGGCGCACTTCGCCGGCCGCGGTTACGGCGACCTGAAGAAGGAGCTGGCCGAGGTGGTCACCGACGCCCTCGCGCCGGTGCAGCAGCGCACCGCTGAGCTGCTGGCCGACACCGCGGAGCTGGAGCGCGTGCTGGCCGACGGTGCGGCCCGGGCCCGCGAGGTCGCGTCCGCGACCCTGGCCACGGTCTACGACCGGGTGGGTTTCCTCCCCTCGTCCGCCGCGGGGGCGCCACGGTGACGAACGGGCCCGCGCGCACCAACGAGGACACCTTCACCTTCGTCCCGCAGCGCTGTGCGGCGCCCACGCCCACCGGCACGGCCGTCCTCGGCGTCGTGGTGTCGATCCCGGAGCCCTGGGCGCAGCTGCTGGTCGACTGGCGCGGCAAGGTCGGCGACCCGCAGGCCAGCCTGGTCCCGCCACACATCACGCTGCTGCCGCCCACCGAGGTGCGGGTCCGTGAGCGGTCCGCGATCACCGAGCACCTGGCCCGGGTCGCCCGCCGGCACCCGCCCTTCGACGTCCACCTGTCCGGCACCGGGACCTTCCGGCCGATCTCCGAGGTGGTCTTCGTCGCCGTGGCGTCGGGCATCGCCGACTGCGAGCTGATCGCCACCGACGTCCGCAGCGGCCCGCTGGCCCGGCCGCTGACCTTCCCGTACCACCCGCACGTCACCGTCGCGCACGACGTGCCCACCGACATGCTCGACGTCGCGTACGCCGGGCTGTCCGAGCTGCACGCCGAGTTCCGGGTCGAGTCGTTCACCGAGTTCGAGCAGCTGCCCGACGGCGCCTGGGCCGTCGCCCGCGAGTACCGGCTCACCGGCCCGCCGCGCTGACCCCCGGCAGTCGGTCGCACCCCGTGCACCCCGACCGATGAGCGACGAGCGGTGAGTGACCCGATCAGCCGCGTCACCGGCGCGGTGCGGGGGCTGCTGCGCCGGCAACGAGCCCGTCGTCCCTGGCTGGACCACCTCGTGCACGCCGGCGGCCACTACAACCGGGTGCAGGGCGACCTCCTGGCCTCCGGGGTCACCTACTACGTCGTCCTGGCGCTGTTCCCGGTGCTCCTGTTGCTGGCCGCGGTCGCGGGTCTGGTGCTGCGGGGCGATCCGCTGCTGCAGGAGCAGCTGACCACCGCGATCCGGGACGCCGTGCCCGGCTCCACCGGCGACGACCTCGCCGGCCAGGTGACCGATGCGATCGGCAGCGCCACGACCTTCGGGCTGATCGGGCTGGCCGGGTTCCTGTTCGTCGGGCTGGGGGCGATGGACAAGCTCCGGGCCGGCATGGACGTCGTGTGGCGGGGCCGGCCCGATCCGCCCGCGTTCCTCGCCGACCGGCTCAAGGACCTTCTCGCCCTGCTCGGACTGGCCGCCGCCGGCGCGGCCAGCATCGCGCTCACCACCACCGCGACGACCGCGGGGTCCCGGCTGCTGGAGCTGCTCGGTGTCGACGAGGTCCCCGGCTTCTTCCTGCTCACCGCCGCCGGGGGGATCGGGCTGGCGCTGGCCGGCGACGTCCTGGTGTTCCTGTGGGTGCTCAAGGGCGTGCCGGACAACCCGTTCGGCCTCCGGCAGCTGCTGCCGGGCGCGGTCTTCGGGGCGGTCGGCCTGGAGGTGCTCAAGCTGGCGGGCAACTGGTACCTGTCGGTCATCGGCAGCAGCGTCACCGCCCAGGCGCTCGGCGGCATCGTCGGCGTCATGGTGTGGATCAACGTGGTCGCGCGCTTCGCCTTCTACACCGCGTCCTGGACCGCGACGATCCCGGTGATCGAGCGAGCCCGGCTGCGGACGGCGGAGGGCCCGGCGGAGGAGGCGCCGACGCCGGCGTCCCGACCGGAGGACGGTCGGCGGGTGGTGCCCGGTACGCGGGGCGGTGGCCCGTCGCCCGCCGGGTTGGCGCTGGGCCTGCTCGGTGGCGGCGCGCTGGTCGGTGCGGTCGGTGCGGTCGGTGCGTGCGTGCTGTCCCGGGCGGTGCGCGGCCGGGCGGGACGCCCCGCTCAGC
>JAOPWO010000248.1 GCA_025965635.1 Modestobacter sp.
TGAGCCGGTAGGAACCCCCGAACGGCACGGCCGGTTTGGCCCGGTCCTGGGTCAGGGGGGCAAGACGCTTGCCCTCGCCACCGGCGAGGACTATGCCAAGGACTCGGGGACCGCCGCGCATGGACGCAACGTAACCGGTATTCCCGTAGAACGCGCCATCTGGACCGCCGTCCACCACCTAGGGTGAAGCCGTGCGCGTCGGAATCGTGACCAGGGAATGGCCGCCGGACGTCTACGGCGGGGCGGGAGTGCACGTCGAACACCTCGTGGCGGCCATGCGGGGCCTGCCCGACCCCCCCGACCTGGACGTCCACTGCTTCGGCCCGCCGCGGACGGACGCGACCGGCCACGCCGTTCCCACGGGGTTGCAGCAGGCCAACGGCGCCCTGCAGGCGCTGGGGATCGACGTGGAGATCACCGCCGCGCTCGCCGACGCCGAGCTGGTGCACTCGCACACCTGGTACGCCAACCACGCCGGGCACCTGGCCGGTCTGGTGCACGGCGCGGCGCACGTGGTCACCGCCCACTCCCTCGAGCCCCGCCGGCCCTGGAAGGCCGACCAGCTGGGCGGCGGGTACCGGCTCTCCTCATGGGTGGAGCGCACGGCCTACGACTCCGCCGACGCGGTGATCGCGGTCAGCCACGGCATGCGCGCCGACGTGCTCGAGGTCTACCCCGGACTCGACCCGGCGAAGGTGGTCGTCGTCGGCAACGGCGTCGACGCCCAGGCCTACCGGCCGATCGAGGCACCGGACGTCGTCCGCTCGCTGGGCGTCGACCCCGACCGGCCCTACGCGCTGTTCGTCGGGCGGATCACCCGGCAGAAGGGCCTGGTGCACCTGCTGGCCGCCGCCGAGCAGCTGCCGGCCGACGCCGGGCTGGTGCTGTGCGCCGGCGCCGCGGACACCCCGGCCGAGCGCAAGCAGGTGGCCGACGCCGTCACCGAGCTGCGGTCACGCCGCTCCGGGGTCGTCTGGATCGAGCAGATGCTGCCCCGCGAGAAGCTGGTGCCGCTGATCACCGGCGCGACGGTGTTCGTCGTGCCGTCCGTCTACGAACCGCTGGGCATCGTCAACCTGGAGGCGGCCGCCTGCGGGACCGCCGTGGTCGCCAGCGACGTCGGCGGGATCCCGGAGGTCGTCGACGACGGCCGGACGGGACTGCTCGTGCACCACGACGATGCCGACCCCGCAGCGTTCGCCGCCGGGCTCGCCGCACGGATGGCCGAGCTGCTCGCCGACCCGGCACGGGCCGCGGTGATGGGCGCGGCCGGCCGGGAGCGGGTGCTGGCCGAGTTCGGCTGGCCGGCGATCGCCGCGCAGACGGTGGGGGTCTACCGCTCGGTGCTGGCCGCCCGCCGCTGAGGAAGGGCCGCGTGCCGGCGGTGCGCTCCTAGAGTTCGGGCTTCAGCTGCACCTTCACGAAGCCGTCGGCCTTTTCCTGGAACGCCTTGTACGCCTCTGGCGCCTTCGACAGCGGGAGCCGGTGCGTGGCGAAGGTGTCCACGCCGAGCGGGTCGGCGTCGGTGAGCAGCGGCATGATCTCCGGGATCCACTTCTTGATGTTCGCCTGACCCATCCGCAGCTGGATCTGCTTGTCGAACAACGTGATCATCGGCACGGGGTCGGCCGCGCCGCCGTAGACGCCCGAGATCGAGATGGTTCCCCCGCGCCGCACGATGTCGATCGCGGAGTAGAGGGCATCCAGCCGGTCGACGCCCACCTCCTTCATCACCGGCGCAGCGACCGAGCGCGGCAGCAGCCCGGCCGCCTTCTGCACGAAGCCGGTGGCCGGCGAGCCGTGCGCCTCCATGCCCACCGCGTCGAGCACCGAGTCCGGTCCACGCCCGCCGGTCATGTCGCGGATCGCGTCGCCGAGGTCGCTCTCGTGCTCGCGCAGGTCGACGACCTCGATGCCACGCGCGGCGACGCGGGCCAGCCGCTCGGGCACCAGATCGACACCGATCACCCGGAAGCCCTTGTGCGCAGCGATCCGGCAGGCGAAGTCACCGATCGGGCCCAGCCCGAGGACGACGAGGGTGCCGCCCTCGTGCACCCCGGCGTACTCCACACCCTGCCAGGCGGTGGGCAGGATGTCGGAGAGGTAGGCGAACCGGTCGTCCGGCGGGCCCTCGGGCAGCGTGATGTGGGTGAACTGGGCCTGCGGCACCCGCAGGTACTCCGCCTGCCCGCCGGGCACCTCGCCGTAGAGCTTGGAGAAGCCGAACAGCGCCGCGCCCATCCCCTGGTCGCGCACCTGCGTGGTCTCGCACTGGGTGTAGAGCTGCCGGTCGCACATCCAGCAGTGCCCGCAGGAGATCTGGAACGGGATGGCGACCCGGTCGCCCACCGCCAGCTCCCCGACCTCCGCGCCGACCTCGACCACCTGGCCCATCGCCTCGTGCCCGAGCACGTCGCCGACCCCCATGAACGGGGCCAGCGGGTCGTACAGGTGCAGGTCGGAGCCGCAGATGTTCGTGGTGGTCACCCGGATGACCGCGTCCGTCGGCGCCTGCACGAAGGGGTCGTCGACCTCCTCCACCCGGACGTCCTGCTTGCCGTGCCAGGTCACTGCCTTCACGTCGAGTGCCACCGTCCCGTCTCGTCCGACCTGCTCCCTGTCCCGACGGGTGCCCGGTGCCGACGGGTCGCAACCCTGACCACCCGGGCGACCCCGCCGCTGGGGGGTGGCCCACTCCCCCGCTGTCGGGCTGCGACCGTCGGCCGGCCGATGTCATGATCATCCGGCCCTGGCGGAGGTCCGGGGCTCCCTCGACACGCCCGGTGTCGACGGTCGGCCGACGGAGAGGACCCCGTGATCAGGCTCCTGGTCGTCGACGACAACGCCGCCATCCGCGCAGCGGTGACCGAACTGTGTGCGGCGGCGGGGGACGTGACGGTCGTGGCCGAGTGCATCGACGGCAGCGGGGCGGCCGACGCAGCTCGGCACAGCCGGCCCGACGTGGTGCTCATGGACCTGTCGATGCCCGGGACCGGCGGGCTGGCGGCCACCCGGGAAGTGCTCGCCGAGTCCGCCGACGCCCGCGTCGTGGTGCTCACCGGGTCGTTCTCGGCCGCCACGGTCCGCGAGGCCCGGGCCATCGGCGCGGTGGGCTACCTGGTGAAGGACGGCGACCCGGCCGAGCTGCTCCGCGGGGTCCGTGCCGTCGCCGCCGGGGGGACGGCCTGGGGAGCCGCTGCCGCCGCCACGCTGCGCAGCCATCCCCCGAACGGATGAGCGCACTGATACATCGCTCTGATCACGCTCGGTCACGACACAGCGGGCGTTCAGCCATCTGAGTGGCGTTGCTCCCCCCTCAGGTGGTGACGCATCGTTGTTGGACGGTTCAACGACCAGCTACTCCTTCGGTGTCCTACCGGGGAACCGCCCCGGTGTCCGCCCCCGGGGGTCCCATGTCCGCAGTGCTCGAACCCAACGTCGGCGTGGCACCCCGCGTCCTGGTCGTCGACGACCACCAGACCTTCGCCGAACTGCTCTCCGGCGCACTGGGCTCGGCCGGCATGCAGCCGCTCGGGATCGCCACCAGCGGCGCGCAGGCCCTGGCCATGGTGGAGGAACTCCACCCGGACATCGTCGTGATGGACATCGAGATGCCGCGCCAGGACGGGCTGGCCACCACCCGGCGGATCCGGGAGATCGCCCCGGACACGCTCGTCGCCGTCGTCACCGCCCACCGCGATCCCGACTGGGTGGCCCGCGCGGCGCAGGCCGGCGCCACGGCCTTCATCCCCAAGGACGGCGCGCTCGGCGAGATGATCGACGTGCTGTCCCGGGTGCGGGCCGGCCACATGATCGTCGCCCCCTCGACATTCGCCGCCGGAGCGACCGGTCGCCGCCCCTCCGAGCTCGGCGCCCCGCCGCCCGCGCTGACCCGGCGCGAGCAGGAGGTGCTCGACTGCCTGGGTAGCGGCATGCAGGTCAAGGCCATCGCCCGGGTGCTCGGCATCACGCTGGAAACCTGCCGCGGGTACGTGAAGTCGCTGCACGCGAAGCTCGGCGTGCGCTCCCAGCTCGAAGCCGTGATCAAGGCCCAGCAGCTCGGGTTGCTGGCGGTGCCCGATGGCGACTGAGCTCGCGGCCCCGGTGGCGGTCACCCCGGTGGCCGCGTCCCGTCCCGGTCGCCGCACCCGGCGACGGTGGACCTGGGGTTCGCATCCCCGCCGGGAGCTCGCCACCTTCCTCGCCGTCGCCCTGCTCGCCCTCGTCGCCGTCTCCGGCGGCACGGTGCTGCTCAGCGAACGGGTCGCGAAGGCGAATGCCCTCGCCGAGGCCGAGCGGACCGCCGGCCGGGTGGCCGAGCTGGCTGTCGCGCCGGTGCTCGCCGAGGCGCTGGCCGGGGTCCCCGGCCGCTTCGAGGAGTTGGACCGGATCATGGCCAACCGGCTGCGGGACGGGTCGATCAGCTCGGTCGTGGTGTGGTCCGGGGACGGCGAGGTGCTCTACGCCAGCGACCACGATCTGATCGGTCGCACCTTCACCCCGGGGAGCGAACTGCTCAGCGCCCTGGGCGGGGAGGCCGTCGCCGACGTCGACGAGTCTCCCGAGACCTTCTACGAGGGCGTCAGCAGCGCCCCGATGGTGGAGGTCTACACGCCGATGTCGGTGGCCGGCGAGCCGATGGTGTTCGAGGCCTACTTCGACTCCGGCGGGATCGACCGGAACGCCGCCCTGCTGCGCTGGGAGATCGTGCCGCTGGCGGTCGGCGCCCTCGTCGTGCTGCAGCTGGTGCAGATCCCGATCGCCACCTCGCTGGCCCGCAGGCTCCGCCGCCAGCAGGACGAGCGCGCCGAGCTGATGGAGCGCACGCTGCACGCCTCGGAACGCGAGCGCCGTGCCGTCGCCGCCGACCTGCACGACGGCCCCGTCCAGGACCTCGCCGGCGTGAGTTACGCGCTCGGCGGCCTGCGGATGGGCGTGGCCGAGCAGCACCAGGCGACGGTCGACCGGCTGGTGACCACCGTCCGGCACGCCGTCCAGTCGCTGCGCCGGGTGATGGTCGACATCTACCCACCCGACCTGAGCGGCCCCGGCCTGGGCACGGCCCTGCACGACCTCGCCGAACCGCTGCGCAGCCAGGGCGTCGTCGTCTCCGTGGACGACGGGCTCGCGGTCCCGGTGAGCCCGGACGTCACCGCCGTCGTCTACCGGACGGCGAAGGAGCTGCTGGCCAACGTCGACCACCACGCCGACGCCGGGACCGTGTGGATCCAGCTGTCCGAGACCCGGCTGGCCGGGCGGCCCGCCGTCCGGCTCGAGGTGGCCGACGACGGCTGCGGGTTCCCCGAGACGCTCCCCGACCGCCGCTGCGAGGGGCACCTCGGACTGCGGCTGGTGGTCGACCGGGTGGCCGACCTCGGCGGCGTCGTCGAGGTCGGGGCACGGCCCGGCGGCGGCGCGCTGGTGACCGCCGTGCTGCCCCTCCCGTCCGCCCGCTGAGCCGGCGCCCCCCGCTCTGGGGGGTCTCGCCACCCCCCGCCAGGAGCTGGGAGGCCGGTCGGCCGATCGCCACGCTTCCACCCAAGAGCCGCGACGTCGGCGGCCAACAGGAAGGCCCGAACATGGACATCCCCAGCCTGACCCGGCGGGACGCGCTCAAGGCGTCCCTGCTGGGCGCCGCAGCCCTCGCCCTGCCGTGGCAGGGCGTGCTCTCCGCGAAGAGCGCGTCGCGGATCGCCGAGAGCAAGCTGCCCCGGCCGTACACGGTGCCGTTCTACACACCACCGGTGCTACGGCCAGCCATGTCCGACGCCACCGGGGACTACTACCGGATCACCCAGACCGCCTTCGTCGGAGAGGTCCTGCCCGGGATCAAGACGCCGCTGTGGGGGTACAACGGCTTGGTCCCCGGCCCCACCATCAAGGCGCGGCGCGGCCGGCAGACGGTGATGCGCCAGATCAACGCGCTGCCGGAGAAGCACCCCACGCTCGGGTACGTGCCCTGGACCTCCACCCACCTGCACGGCATGCCCTCCAAGCCGCAGTACGACGGCTACGCCGGGGACAACTCGATGCCCGGCATGTGGAAGGACTACGTCTACCCGAACAGCTGCGAGGCGCGGACGCTCTGGTACCACGACCACGGCGTCCACCACACGGCGGAGAACGTCTACATGGGCCTGGCCGCCCAGTACCACCTGTCCGACGAGGTCGAGGACGCGCTGCCCATCCCCAAGGGCCGCTACGACCTGCCCCTGACCATCAGCGACGCGGCATTCGCCGAGAACGGCGCGCTGCTCTGGGACGACAACAGCCACTCGGGCATCTACGGGGACGTCGTCCTGGTGAACGGGCGCCCCTGGCCCACGCTGGCCGTCGAGCAGCGGAAGTACCGCTTCCGGGTGCTCAACGCCTCGGTCGCCCGCGGGTACCTGCTGCGGTTGAGCAACGGGCAGCCCTTCCAGGTCATCGCCACCGACGGGGGCTTCATGGCCATCCCGCAGACGGTCACCGAGCTGAAGATCGGGATGGCCGAGCGGTACGAGATCGTCGTGGACTTCGCCGCGATCACGCCCGGCCAGAAGATCCAGCTGGTCAACCGGGGCGTGAAGAACTCCACCGACTACGACCACACCGGCAAGGTCATGCAGTTCGAGGTCAGCGGCCCGGCGTCGGACACGCGCAACAACGACGTGCCGGCCGTGCTCACGACCCCGCACCCGGCCATGACCCTCACCCCGGCGATGTCCCAGGCGTCGCGGTACATGCGCCTCGAGCGCACGAACAACCTGTGGACCATCAACGGCACGACCTGGGACGACGTGGCCAAGGACGAGTACGTCCCGGTGTTCGCCAACCCGCAGGTAGGCGACGTCGAGATCTGGGAGGTCGAGAACAAGTCCGGCGGCTGGTTCCACCCCCTGCACGTCCACCTCGTGGACTTCCAGGTGCTCAGCCGCAACGGCCGGCCCGCGCCCGCCCACGAGCGCGGCCCCAAGGACGTCGTCTACATCGGCGAGGGCGAGACGGTGAAGCTGATCATGCGCTTCGGGCCCGAGCACGGGCGCTACATGATCCACTGCCACAACCTGTCGCACGAGGACCACGACATGATGACCCAGTTCCAGGTCGGCGACCACGACGCCGACTGCGACCCGGTCAACGCCGCACCGCCCACCCGTGGCGCCGAGACCCCCTGGGACCCCCGGGCCTTCCAGCCGGAGGCACCGGGCACGAGCACGGACCCGACGTCGCCGGCTCCTCCGCCGGAGACCCCGTCCCCGGCGCCTGCTCCGAGCGCACCGACGACCACGGCTCCCAGCACCGCGCCCAGGACCACCGCGCCCAGGACCACCGCACCCAAGGCCACGACCACCCCGAAGACCAGCACCCCGAAGACCCGCACCCCGAAGACCAGCACCCCGAAGACCACCACCCCGAAGACCACCACCCCGAAGACCACTGCCCCGAAGACCACTGCCCCGAAGACGACCGCCCCGCGGACCACGACGTCGAGCCGGACCACCTCGGGACGTGACAAGTGAGCGCCCTGATCGCCTCCCGGCCCGACGTCCCGGCGCGCCGGCGGACAGCTCCGTCCGGCTGGCAGTGGACGGCGGCCCTGGCGAGCGCGGCGGCGGGTGTCCTGCACCTGGTGGCCGCGGTCGGACATCGGGAAGCCGGTCAGCTCGTCGTCGGCCTGTTCCTCCTCGCGGCCGTGGCCCAGTGCGTCGGCGGCTGGCTGCTCGCGGTGAGCGCGCTGCGCGGGCGGCGACCCGGTCCGCTGGCGCTGAGCAGCGCACTCGTCGGCACCGTGGCGCTGGTCGTGCTCTTCGTCCTCGCGCACACGACCGACCTGCTCGCCGGGCTGACCGGGCACGGGGGTGGGGTGGCCGGCGGCGCGGACGAGCACGGCGCCGGGCACGCCGGAGGTGAGCCGCAGGGTCACTCGGTGGCCACGGACGGTCCGGTCGCGCTGAGCGCCGAACCGGAGCACGTCGCCGGTGCGCCGGGCCTGCTGGGCACCGCGACCGTCGCCGTCGAGCTGGTGTGCGCTCTCGGCCTCACCGCACTCCTGCCACGCACCTGGCGCGGCTGGGCGCTGGACGCCCAGCTGGCGCTCGGCGCGCTGGGCTGGGTGCTGTGGCTCACCGGCATCCTGGGCTGACGGCCCCCGCGCGCCGGGCTGCCGGCGCGCGGGGGCCGGCCGGCCGGG
>JAOPWO010000255.1 GCA_025965635.1 Modestobacter sp.
GGCGACGGCTCGCCCAAGCAGGTCCGCATCCCCGACTTCGTCACCCTCGCCGAGGCGCTGGGCTGCGTGGGGCTGCGCTGCGAGAGCAAGGACGACGTCGACGCGGTGATCGCGAAGGCCATGGCGATCAACGACGCCCCGGTGGTCATCGACTTCATCGTCGGCTCCGACGCGCAGGTGTGGCCGATGGTGGCCGCCGGCGCCAGCAACGACGACATCCTGGCCGCGCGCGACGTGCGCCCGGTCTTCGGCGACGGACAGGTCTGAGGGGTCCCGCGATGACACGACACACGCTCTCGGTGCTGGTCGAGAACAAGTCCGGGGTGCTGGCGCGGGTCTCGGCGCTGTTCAGCCGGCGGGGCTACAACATCGAGTCCCTCGCCGTCGGGCCCACCGAGAACCCCGACCTGTCCCGGATGACGATCGTCGCCGATGCGGAGGCGCAGCCGCTGGAGCAGATCACCAAGCAGCTGAACAAGTTGATCGAGGTGATCAAGATCGTCGAGCTGGACGCCGCGGCCGTCCAGCGTGAGCTGCTCCTGGTCAAGGTCCGCGCACCGCTGGCCGACCGGCACCAGGTGCTGCAGACCGCCGAGCTCTTCCGGGCCCGGGTGATCGACGTCAACACCGACACGGTGACCCTCGAGGCCACCGGGACGCCGGACAAGCTGCAGGCGCTGCTCGCCGTCCTCGCCCCGCTGGGCATCAAGGAGATGGCCCAGTCCGGCACCGTCGCACTGAGCCGCGGACCGCGGTCGATGAGCGGCACCGGTACCTTGCGGCCGGTCGAGCGCTCCGCCTGAGGACCACCACCAACCGAGCTTTATCCCGATAAAGCACCAACCGAAGGGAATCACCGCCACATGGCCGCCGAGATCTTCTACGACGACGACGCCGACCTCTCGATCATCCAGGGGCGCACCGTCGCCGTCCTGGGCTACGGCAGCCAGGGGCACGCGCACGCCCTCTCGCTGCGCGACTCGGGCGTCGACGTCCGGGTCGGCCTGCCCGAGGGCTCCAAGAGCCGGGCCAAGGCCGAGGCGGAGGGCCTGCGCGTCTTCACCCCGGCCGAGGCGTCGGCCGAGGCCGACCTGATCATGATCCTGGCCCCCGACCACGTGCAGCGGACGTTGTACGCGGAGTCGGTCGAGCCCAACCTGCAGGACGGCGACGCCCTGTTCTTCGGCCACGGCTTCAACATCCGGTTCGGCTACATCAAGCCCCCGGCCGGCGTGGACGTCGCGATGGTCGCGCCGAAGGGCCCCGGCCACCTGGTGCGCCGCGAGTTCAGCGACGGCAAGGGCGTGCCCTGCCTGATCGCCGTCGAGCAGGACGCCAGCGGCTCGGCGCAGGCCCTCGCGCTCTCCTACGCCAAGGGCATCGGCGGAGCCCGGGCGGGCGTCATCAAGACCACCTTCACCGAGGAGACCGAGACCGACCTGTTCGGTGAGCAGGCCGTGCTCTGCGGCGGCATGTCCGCACTGGTCACCGCCGGCTTCGAGACCCTGACCGAGGCCGGCTACCAGCCGGAGATCGCCTACTTCGAGTGCCTGCACGAGCTCAAGCTGATCGTCGACCTCATGTACGAGGGCGGGATCGCGAAGCAGCGCTGGTCGGTGTCCGACACCGCCGAGTACGGCGACTACACCTCCGGCCCGAAGGTCATCGACGCCCGGGTCAAGGAGACGATGAAGGAGGTCCTCGGCGCGATCCAGGACGGCTCCTGGGCCGCTGCCTTCATCGCCGACCAGGACGCCGGCGCGCCGGACTTCAAGGCCAAGCGGGCCGCCGCCGAGGCGCACCCGATCGAGGAGACCGGTCGTCAGCTGCGCGGGCTGATGAGCTGGGTGTCCGCCAGCGACGACTACACCGGCAGCGCCGCCCGGAGCTAGGAGAAGGGGTCCGTTCCAGCACCTGGCCCCTGCCGCAGCACTGCGGCAGGGGCCAGGTGCTCATCCCCGGCCGGTCCGGTGCGCGGCGAAGAACTGGGCGGCCGAGCGGCGGCACAGCAGGACCACGATCGCCACGGCGCCGAGGAACACCAGCACGCTGACGACGACGCCGCCGGCCGCGCCCTCGGTGGCCGGGTCGGCCGCGCCCACGACCGCGGCGAAGAGCAGGAACCCGGTGGCCGCGATCGCGATCGAGCCGCCCACCAGCAGCAGCACCCGGCTGCGGCCGCGGATGGCCAGCACCGCGCCCCACACCATGACCACCGTCCAGGCCAGCGCGATGACGCCGAAGACGAGCAGGCCCACGCGGGCGAAGTCGACGGCCTGCGCGTCGACGTTGTTCAGCGGCTGATCGGTGTCGGACTCGAGCACGCCGACCAGGTCGTCGACCACGGCGCCGAAGGCCAGCGTCGCCACCGCGGCCAGCAGCCCGACCGCCCCGTAGACGAACGCCAGCACCGCGGCGGTGATCACCGACCCCGGGCGGCCCGGCACCCCCGGCCCGCCGTACGGGCCGTACGCGGCCTGCTGGCCGTAGGGCGCCTGCTGCTGGGGCGCGCCCTGGCCGTACTGCTGGGGTGCGCCGTACCGCGGTGGCGGGCCGTACTGCGGGGCCTGCCCGTACTGCGGGGCCTGCCCGTGCTGCGGCCCGTACGGCTGGCCGTACTCCGGGGGTCGGCCCGGCTGCTGGCCGTAGGGCGGGGCGGAGGGCTGCTGGTCGTGGCGCTCGTCGCTCATGGTCTCCTCCGCACGAGGCCGGCGGCACCGGCGCTGCCGCGCCAGCATGGGTGCGCGGGCGGAGGGGAGCAAGCACCGGGTGCCCGCTCGGGTGTCGTCCGGCGCGCCCGCGACGAGGTCCGGTGACCGGTCCGACCGGCGGCTCCAGGGCCCGATCCGACAGCCGCCGGTCCGGCACGGACGGCGCGCTCCTAGGCTGTTGCCCCGTGACTGCCACTGTGTCGGGGCCCGCACCCGTCGTCCTGATCGCCGAGGAGCTCGCTCCCAGTGTCCTGGAGGTGCTGGGGACCGACGTCGAGATCCGGCACGTCGACGGCGCCGACCGGGCAGCCCTGCTGCCGGCCCTCGCCGACGCCGCCGCCGTCCTCATCCGGTCGGCCACCCAGATCGACGCCGAGGCCCTCGCCGCGGCACCGCGGCTGAAGGTGGTCGCGAGGGCCGGCATCGGCCTGGACAACGTCGACGTCGCCGCCGCTACCGCGCGCGGGGTGCTCGTGGTCAACGCGCCCACCTCGAACATCGTCAGCGCGGCCGAGCACGCCGTCGCCCTGCTGCTGGCCGCCGCCCGGCACATCCCGGCCGCGGACGCCTCGCTGCGCGCGGGGAAGTGGGCCCGGTCGAAGTTCACCGGCGTCGAGGTCACCGAGAAGACCGTCGGCGTCGTCGGCCTGGGGCGCATCGGCGTCCTGGTGGCCCAGCGGCTGGCAGCCTTCGGCGTCACCCTCATCGCCTACGACCCCTACATCCAGCCCGGGCGGGCCGCCCAGCTCGGCGTCCGGCTGGTGTCCCTGGACGAGCTGTTGCGCGAGTCGGACTTCATCAGCATCCACCTGCCCAAGACGCCCGAGACGCTGGGCCTCATCGGTGCCGAGCAGCTCGCCGCCACCAAGCGCGGCGTGATCATCGTCAACGCCGCTCGCGGCGGCCTGGTCGACGAGGCGGCGCTGGCCGCCGCCCTCGAGTCCGGTCAGGTGGGCGCCGCCGGCATCGACGTCTACGCCAAGGAGCCCTGCACCGACAGCCCGCTGTTCGGTCTGCCCAACGTCGTGGTGACCCCGCACCTGGGTGCCTCCACCACCGAGGCCCAGGACAAGGCGGGCACCGCGGTGGCGCGCAGCGTCCGGTTGGCGCTGCAGGGCGACTTCGTGCCCGATGCGGTCAACGTCCAGGCCGGCGGGGTCGTCGCCGAGGACATCCGCCCGGGGCTGCCGCTGGCGGAGAAGCTGGGCCGGGTGTTCACCGCGCTGGCCGGCGGGCTCGCCCAGTCGGTGCACGTCGAGGTGCTCGGCAAGATCGCCGAGTTCGACGTCTCGGTCGTCTCGCTGGCCGTCCTGCGCGGCGTCTTCGCCGAGGTCGTCGAGGAGCCGGTCACCTACGTCAACGCGCCGCTGCTGGCCGGCCAGCGCGGGCTGGACGTGGTGCTGAGCAGCAACCCGGAGAGCCCGCACTACCGCAACCTGATCACCGTGCGCGGGGCGATGTCCGACGGCACCGAGGTCACCGTCTCCGGCACGCTGTACGGCAAGAACCAGGTGCCCAAGCTGACCGAGGTCGGCGGCTTCGACGTGGACCTGTCCGCTGACGGCTACCTGCTGTTCTTCGTCTACGCCGACCGGCCCGGCATCGTGGGCGTCGTCGGCGCGGCGCTGGGGGAGGCCGGCATCAACATCGCCGGCGCCCAGGTCAGCCGGACCACCCAGGGCGGCGAGGCGCTCATGGCGGTCACCGTCGACAGCCCGGTGAGCGGTGAGCTGCTGGCCGACATCGCCGGGCGCATCGGGGCGCGGCAGGCCCGCGCGGCCGACCTCAACCCGGTCTGACCGGTTCGGCACCGCAGACGACGCCCCGGCGGGCACCCGCTCGCCGGGGCGGCCGGGGGCGCCCACTAACCTCTGGCCTCATGCGCCTGGCAGTGGTCCCTGGAGACGGTATCGGTCCCGAAGTGGTGGCCGAGGGCCTCAAGGTCCTCGCGGCGGTCGCCCCGGACGTCGAGACCACCCCCTACGACCTCGGGGCGGCCCGCTGGCAGCGGACCGGGGAGCTGCTCCCCGACGCCGTCCTCGACGAGCTGCGCCAGCACGACGCGATCCTGCTCGGCGCGGTCGGTGACCCGTCGGTGCCTGCCGGCATCCTCGAGCGCGGGCTGCTGCTGAAGCTCCGCTTCGAGCTCGACCACCACGTGAACCTGCGTCCCGCCCGGCTCTTCGACGGTGTGCGCAGCCCGCTGGCCGAGCCGGGCGAGATCGACATGCTCTGCGTGCGCGAGGGCACCGAGGGGCCCTACGTCGGCAACGGCGGCGTGCTCCGCCGCGACACCCCGCACGAGGTGGCCACCGAGGTCAGCCTGAACACCGCCTTCGGGGTGGAGCGGGTGGTGCGGTACGCCTTCGAGCGGGCCGTCGCCCGGCCGCGCAAGCACCTCACCCTGATCCACAAGACCAACGGGCTCACCTACGCCGGGTCGCTGTGGTCGCGCACCGTGGAGGAGGTCGCGGCCGAGTTCCCCGAGGTCACGGTCGCCTACCAGCACGTCGATGCGGCGTCGATGTTCTTCAACACCGACCCGTCCCGCTACGACGTGATCGTCACCGACAACCTCTTCGGTGACATCGTCACCGACCTCGCCGCCGCCATCACCGGCGGCATCGGGCTGGCCGCCAGCGGCAACCTCGACGTGTCCGGCACCAACCCGAGCATGTTCGAGCCCGTGCACGGATCCGCGCCCGACATCGCCGGTCGGGGCATCGCCGACCCGACCGCCACCGTGCTGTCGGTCGCGCTGCTGCTCGAGCACCTGGGCCGCACCGACCAGGCCAAGCGGGTCAACGCCGCGGTCGCCTTCGACCTGTCGACCCGCGCCCCACGGGCGCAGATCCGCACCGCCGAGGTCGGCGACCGGCTCACCGCGCTCTCGGGCGGCTGAGCCGCACCGCCGAGCCGCGGGTGGCGCGGCCCGGCGGCGTCAGAGCTGTCCGCCGGTCTGCTCGAGGATCTCCCGGACGCGCTGCTTCGCCAGGTCGGTGTAGTGGCAGACGGCCGCCTTCGCGACCTCGTCGTCCCCCTGCTCCAGGCCCTCGACGATGCCCCGCTGGGCGTCGACGAAGTCCTGCGAGGTCACCGGGGTGATGCCGAAGCTGCGGGTCATGACGGTCTTGATCTGCAGGTGGGCGAACGCGGTGACCAGGGGACCGCTGCCCGCCAGGGCCACCAGCGCCTCGTGGTAGGCGAGGTTCGCGTCGAGGTAGCGGTCGAAGTCCACGAAGCGGTCGCCGTCCAGCTGAGCGGCCATGGCCTCGAAGCGGGTGCGCACGTCGCTCAACGCGGGCTCGGGCACCCGACCGATGACCATGTCCAGCACGCCGAGCTCGATGGCGCACCGGGCGTCGAAGGCCTCGTCCGACGTCCGCACGTCGAACGGGACGACGACGTAGCCCCGGTCGGGGTCGCGCCGCACGAGCCCGTCGGCGGTGAGTCGGGTGAGCGCGTAGAAGGCCGCCGACTTGTCCACGCCGAGGGAGAAGGCGACGTCGTCCAGCTGGAGCACGGCGTCGGGGGCGTACATCCGCTCCAGGACCTGCTGGCGTGCCTGGTGGTAGACGGCGTCGTCGCGGGCGAACTCGAACCGGCCGAACCCGCCGCGGAAGTAGGTGAGCGGAGCACCCTGGCTGGCGTCGGCGTCCACCACCCGACCGATGAAGATGGTGTGGGTCGCGGCGACGACCTGCTCCACCACCTCGCACTCGATGACCGCCAGGGCCTCGGCGAGGACCGGGACGTCCAGCACGCTGTCGGCCATGGGCACCCCGGCGAACTTGTCCGCGGACGGTGTGGCGAACTGCTGGGCCAGATGACCCTGCGCCTGGCCCAGGATGTTCACCGCGAAACGCCCGGCCGTCGCGACTGCGGCGCACGTCGGGACGGAGTTGTTGAGGCAGGCCCGCATCATCGGCGGGTCCAGTGACAGGGAGGTCACCGAGCTCGCCGTCATCCCGAAGGCGCCCTCGGGCGTCCGGGTCGTCACCAGCGTCACCCCGCTCGCGAGGTGACCCACGACGTGGCGGAACGTCGCGGTGTCGAAGGTGGGTGGAGTCGCCGTCTCGGGTGTCGTCACGAAGACCGTCCTTCGGGAGGGGCCGCACCGGGGATCGGCGGCGGTCGCAGTCGAGTAGACCGGCGGCCGGCCGGCCGAGGGATGGCGGACGCCGTGAGGCGCGGACAGCGTCGGTGCCGGAAGCCGTCAACGACCCGGCTGTGGCGCACGGCACTCACGGCCGACGTCATCGCGCACCTGCGAAGTTCACAGCGGGCGACAGTGCTCCGTGGCACGGGTCACCCCTTGACTGGCCCCCGACCACCGCAGCCGCAGGAGGAGATCGTCGTGAAACTGGGTTACTTCGCCATGCCGATGCACCCGCAGGGACGGAAGTGGGTCGACACCCTGCGGGAGGATCGGGAGGCAGTGATCCTGGCCGACCGCCTGGGCTTCCATGACGCGTTCATCGGTGAGCACCTGACCGACCGCCACGAGAACATCACCAACAGCCTGCTCTTCCTGGGGACGCTGATCCACGACACGACCCAGATCAGGCTGGGCACCGGGACGACGAACCTCTCGCACATGCACCCGGCTCTGGTGGCCGCCAACAGCGCGATGTTCGACCACCTCTCCGGCGGGCGGTTCATCTTCGGGATCAGCCCCGGCGCGCTGCCCTCCGACGCCGAACTCCTCGGTCTCCTGGGGGAGGACCGGAACCAGATCTTCGCCGAGGCCATCGACGTCATCCTGCGGATGTGGGAACTCGATCCGCCGTACGACATCGAGCTGCCCGGCAACCGGTTCCGGGTGACCACGGCCAGCACGTACGACGACGAACTCGGCATCGGGATCGTCGGCAAGCCCCTGCAGTCACCCCGCCCGGAGGTGGTCGGCACCGTCGTCGCCCCCTTCTCCACGGGCGTGGTCGCCATGGGCGCGCGGGACTTCCACCCGCTGTCGGCGAACTTCCTGCTGCCGCAGTGGGTGGCGACGCACTGGCCCAACTACGTCCAGGGCAAGGAGTCGGTGGGCGGGACGGCATCGACCGCGGACTGGCGCGTCGCTCGGACGGTGTTCGTGGCCGACGACGACAAGGTCGCCGAGGCCTACGGGCGCGCTGACGCCAGCAGCCCCTACCGCTTCTACTACGGGAAGATGCTGGCCAAGATGCGGCGGATCGGCCGGCTCGGGCTGTTCAAGACCTCGCCGGAGCAGCCCGACGACGAGATCACCGTGGACCACGTCCTCGACCAACTGGTCATCAGCGGCACCCCGGACTCGGTGGCCGACCAGCTGCTGGCCTTCCGCGAGGACGCCGGGGACTTCGGCGAGCTGGTGTACGCCGGCCTCGACTGGGTCGACCCCGGGTTGGCGAAGCGGTCGATGGAGCTCATGGCGACCAAGGTGATGCCGCAGGTCAACGACGCCCTGGCCACCTCCGGCGCTACCGGCGCCGGCCACGGGGACCACTGACGTGCCGGGCGTCCACGGCACGTCGCGGAACAGCGGCACCGATCGCGAGGTCGAGCCGGACCGGCTGCCGCTGCCCCCGGAGTCGGAGCTGACCGCCGAGCAGCGCGCCGCGGCGGCCGAGATCAGCTCGGGCCCGCGGGGTGGCGTGATCGGCCCGTTCGCGCCGCTGCTGCGCAGTCCCGCGCTGATGACCCGGCTGCAGAAGGTCGGGGAGCACCTGCGGTTCGCCAGTCCGCTGGACCGTCGGTTGTTCGAGATGACGATCCTGTACGTCGCGCGTTGGTGGGACCAGCAGTTCGAGTGGAGCTACCACCACCCGCTCGCCCTCGACGCGGGGCTCACCCCGGCGATCGCCGACGCGCTTGCCGAGGAGCGGCGCCCGGTGGACATGGACCCCGCGGCCGAGGCCGTCTGGGACCTGCTCGACGAGCTGCACCGGACGCGGCAGGTCTCCGACGAGACCTATGCCCGCGCACTGGCCCAACTGGGTGACGCCGGGGTCATCGAGGTCGTCGGGACGGCGGGGTACTACACGACCCTCGCGATGGTCATGAACGTGGCGCGGACCCCGGTTCCCGGTGGTCCGTCCCTCCCGCCGTCGGTGCGGCAGGTCCCGGGGGAGCGGTCATGAGCGCACGGACCCTGCCGACCCCCGACCTGCACCGGGTGGGGAGTGGTCCACCCGTGCTCCTGCTGCACCCGCTGGGGGTCGACCGCTCGTTCTGGGACGAGGTGGTCCGGGGGCTCGGGGGGTTCGAGGTCCTGACGTACGACTTCCCCGGGCACGGCGGTACGGGGGTGCCGGTCGAGCCGTACACGGTGGAGGACCTCGCCGACCAGGCGGCCGGACTCCTGCGGAACGCCGGGGCGGTCCCGGCCGACGTGGTCGGCGTCTCCCTCGGTGGCCTCGTGGCCCAGCGCCTCGCCGCCTGTCACGACGAGCTGGTGCGGCGGCTGGTCGTGGTCGACGCAGTGTCGGTCTATCCACCCCAGCTGCGCGAGCAGTGGCGCGACCGCGCCGAGCGGACGCCGGTCGAGGGGCTCGAGCCGTTGATCGAACCGACGATGGCCGTCTGGTTCACCGCGGACAAGCTGGCCGCAGCCGACCCGGTCGTGGAGGACGTCCGCCGGACGTACCGGGCGGGGGACCCGGTCGGCTACGCCTATGCCTGCCGGGCGCTCCAGGACGTCGATCTCACCGGGAGCATCGGGCGGATCACCGCACCGACCCTGGTGGTGTGCGGTGACGACGACGCCCCACCGTTCCTGGCAGCCGCTCGCGAACTCGCCGCGAGCCTGCCGGACGCCCGGCTGACCTGGCTCTCCCCGGCCCGGCACGCCGGCGTGCTCGAGCAGCCCGGCCAGTTCATCGACGCCCTGACCGGGTTCCTGCGCGAGGAAGGGGTGCAGTAGCTCGGCGTCGGCCCAGCAGCGGCCCAGCAGCGGCCCAGCAGCGGACCGGGAAGAGCGCAGCACCCGTGCGCCTACGCCTGCGCAGGAGCCGCCCGCCGCCGGCCAGGCGGACCGTCCCACTCCCGTTCAACGATGAAGGGTCAGATCGTGGCATCTACCGAGCGTGACGTCGCCCCCCAGGGCGCCCCGGCGTCGCTGTCCGAGCAGGTCCGGAGCAACCGTCTCTCCGTGGTGATGTTCGCCACCCTGCTCCTCTCCTACGTCGTCAACGCAGCGGACCGGCAGCTGTACCCGGTCATCGCCCCGGACATCCGGGAACAGTTCGGGTTCAGCCTGCCGCAGAGCGGGTTCCTGGTCACGGTGTTCACCCTGGGGATGGGGCTGGCGGGGATCCCCACGGGGATCCTGCTCGCCCGCTCCTCGCGTCGCTTCGTCGTCTACGTCGGGCTGATGATCTTCTCGGCGGCGACCTTGCTGACCGCGTTCGCGGTGGGCTTCTGGGACCTGCTCGCCTACCGGTTCGCGTCCGGACTCGGCGAGGCCATGCAGTTGACCGCCCTGCTCGCCATCGCGACCGGGTACTTCGTGAAGCGCCGGGCGATGGCCGTGGGCGCGCTGAACTTCACCTTCGGTGTGGGGGCGCTGATCGGGCCGAACGTGGGGGCGGCGCTCGCCACCTCGGGGGACTGGCGTACGCCGCTCATCGTGTTCGGCATCGCCGGCTTCGTGGTCCTCGGTGTCGTCTCGGTCGCTGTCCGGCCCTGGCTCACCGAGGCCCGGGCCACCGCTGCGGAGACGTCGGCGCTGGAGGACTTCGGTGCGGCCTCGCTCGCCAGCCGCAACCCGATCCTGCTGGGCGCGTCCACGGCCCTGGCCGGTCTGGCGATGTACGCCTACCTGGGCCTGTACCCCACCTATCTGCGGGAGGAGCTCGGCTTCACCGCGGGCGAGGCCGGCTTCTCGCTGAGCATGTACGGGTTGGGGGCGTTCTTCTCGCTCGCCGGCGGCTGGCTGGGCGACCGGTTCGACTTCCGCAGGGTGCTCGCCTCGGGGATGGTGGTCGCCGCCGTGGTCGCCTGGCTGCTCTTCGGCGGGATCGACAACCACGCGCTGCAGAACGTGCTCTCGTTCCTCTTCGGCGCCTCGGTCTCCGGCGTCGTCTACGCCAACCTGGCTGCCGGCTGCATCCGGGTCATGAAGCGATCCGCGGGAGGCCGGGGGTCCGGTCTCTTCGTCGCCAGTCTGTACATCCCGGCCGCCTTCGCCGGCTACATCACGGGCGTCCTGGTCGAGTGGGTCGGGTGGACGGGCGCCGGCAGCGTCCAGTTGTCGGTCCTGCTGGTGGCCTCGGCCGTTCTCGTCATGCTCGTCAGGCAGCCCGCCGAGGGTCGGCTGTAGCCGTCACCAGGCATCCGGTCCCGTGGGGATCGCGAGCATCGATCACCTCATCGGTGCCGCAGTGGCGTGCACGACCGGCACCCTCGCCGGCCGGCTCACCCCTCTGGGCAGCCGACGGTTCGTGACGACCTGCGTGCGGACGGCGAAGGGCGCCTGGTCAGGGACAACGGTGTCCTGCAGGTCGCTGCCATCCGCGTCGTGCACCACCTCGAGGCGAGCCCGGACGTGGCGCCGAAGGATGTGCAGCGCGCGCATGCCGGGCACGCGCGGTGCTGTCCGGTGGCCTCGTCCATCGTGGCAGCCGTGGAGTTGAGCTCGGAACTGCGACTGGGGTGGTCCCGGGGGGCCGGGCCGGTCGGCAGCGCCTAGGACGAGCCGCCGAGGAGTCGCTGCAACCGGAGCGCGACCTGCAGCTCCGTTCGCCGCTCGGAGAGCGGGTGTCCCAGGTGCTGCTCGGCCCGGCGCAGCCGGTTGCGGACGGTGTGCTCGTGGAGCTCCAGGTGCTGAGCCGTCCCGACGTGGCTCCCGCAGCGGAAGGAGGCATCGAGGGTCTCCCGGAGCCGGATGGCTTCGGCCGTACCGGCGGCCAGCGCTCCCAGCTCGACGGAGACGAAACGACGCGCACGGTCCGGATCGCGCAGCAGCAGGAGCTCCAGCGACACGTCGCCGTGCTCCAGCACCGGCGGGACGTGCGACCGGCCCCAGGCCCGTCGCACCCGCTCGACGTCCTCCGCCTGCTCGAACGCCTCCCGGAAGCCGGACAGGCCGTGCAGCGGCTCACTCACCGAGACCTCGACGCCCAGCGACTCCAGCGCCTGCCGCAGCTGGAGTCGTAGATCACGGGTCCACCGGCCCGGCCGGGTGAGCCACACCGCGGTCCGGTGCAGGTCCAGCGGATGCACCAGGGTCTGCCGGACGCCCGTGCGGGAGCGCAGGCCGATCATGAGCTGCCCCGCGGTTCCCTCGGAGACCTTCGGCAGGACGACGGCGACGTGGTGCGCGGCGAGGTCGTGGTCGAGGGTGATCAGCTCCGACGGGGCGAGGGTGGTCGCCTCCCCGCGCAGGAGCTCGCGGACCAGTCCCTGTCGGACGTACGCCCGGGTCCGGCCCATCGCGTCGTCCACCCGCGCGTGGATCTCGGCGACCTGTGACGACGCGTGGTCCTGGTAGTCGAGCATCGTGCGGGTGAGCTGGGACAGACCCTGCAACGACTCGTCACGGGACACCCCGGTCCGTGCCGCGACCTTGCTGAGCTGATCGGCCATCGCCTCCCAGAAGGTCGCGAACCCCACGCGGTAAGAGCGCTGCAGCGCGGTCTGCGGGATCCGCAACCGGGCTTGCAGCCGCGCGAAGTCCAGTGGTCGTTCCAGCAGCACCGAGTCCAGCGCACGACGTCCGGCCAGCACCTGGTGCAGGCAGCGCAGGTTCTCCCGCACGCTGGCGCGGAGGTGTTCGCGGAATTCCTCGTCGTCGACCAGCGTGGGAAAGGCGATGGCGGTGTCGCGCTCGACGATGCGCTCGCAGACGTCGTCGAGGTCGATCTCGGCGACCACATCGGCGACCCAGGCCGGCCACCGGTCGGGACGGGCAGCTGCTGGCACCGCACTGTCCTGCACGAACGGCCTCCGCAACTCTGCGAGGACTCGCGGGCCGGTGCCCGAGCGGTTGATGATCGCACACGTCCGGGCCCGCTCTGCCGCTTCCGGAACGCCCCACGTCGACACCTGCGTCGCCGGTCCGATGTCCCCTCCGGAGCCGCTCTCAGGCCGGACGGCGCAGGTCCGACTCGATCTCCCGGGCGGCCTGCCGGAGCGGGGGGAGGAGGTCGGCGCGGATCGCCTCGGGGGTCCGTCGGGCCGAGGCGGAGACGTTCATCGCGGCCACGACCTCGCCGGTGGCGTCGCGCACCGGGACGGCGATCGAGCGCAACCCCTCTTCCAGCTCCTGGTCCAGCAGCGCGAAGCCCTGGTCGGCGACCTCGACCAGCAGGTCGGCGAGCCGGGCGGGGTCGGTGACGGTGCTGCCGGTGAGCGGCTCCAGCCGGGCGGTGCTCAGGTACGCCGCCCGCTCCGCCGGGGGGCGGGCGGCCAGCAGCACCCGGCCCATCGAGGTGGCGTAGGCCGGGAAGCGGGTGCCGACGCTGATCGCGACCCTCATCAGCCGCTTGGTCGACACCCGGGCGACGTAGACGATGTCCGCACCGTCGAGCACCGACACCGAGCAGGACTCGTGCACCCGGGCGACCAGGTCCTCCAGGTGCGGCTGGGCGATCTCGGGCAGCGACGTGCTCGACAGGTACGCGTACCCCAGGTCCAGCACGCGCGGCCGCAGCGAGAACAGCCGGCCGTCGGTGCGTACGTAGCCCAGTTCGAGCAGGGTGTGCAGGAAGCGCCGGGCGGCGGCCCGGGGGAGGCCGGTCCGGCGCGCGACGTCGCTGAGGGTCAGCTGCCGGTGATCGCCGTCGAAGGCCCGGATCACCGCGAGCCCCCGTTCGAGGGACTGCACGAAAGGTGCCCCGCGCATGGCTCCGTCGGCGTCCTGGAGCTCCATCCGACCCTCCCGGCCGTAGTTTGACGTGATCCTGATCACCACCTACGGTCCACGGGGTGAACGGGCGTGCGTCTGGCGCACACCGTAGCTGAGACCCAGGTCACGCCCGCACGGTGAACACCACCCGGCCGGACCCCGGTCCGGTCGCCCCGCCACCCACCGCCGGAGGAACAGCCCCGATGCGCCGCTCCCGCCGCCGTCGCACGCGTGTCGCGCACGCATGACCACCACCGACGTCCCGGCCCTGGACACCCCGGACGCGCGGGCCGGCCTGGTGCCCGCCCGCCGACGCTTCGCACCGCCGTCCTCGGCGCTGGGCCTGGTCGGGCTGGCGGGCTTCGCCGTCCTGATCGAGGTGCTGCCGCGGACCGGCCTGGTGCCGCGGGACTACTTCCCGCCGCTGAGCGCGATGGTGACCGCGATGGTCGACGAGGTGCAGACCCAGGGGTTCTGGGATGCGCTGACCGAGACCCTGATGGGCTGGGGGATCGGGCTGGGCATCGCGCTCGTCGCCGGCATCTCCCTCGGGCTGCTGCTGGGCAGCGTCGAGGTGCTGCGCCGGTACACCGCCTCGACCATCGAGTTCCTCCGCCCGGTTCCCTCGGTCGCGCTCATCCCGCTGGCCGTGCTGCTGTTCGGCTTCCAGCTGCAGTCGACGCTGCTCCTGGTCGTCTACGCCGCGTTCTGGCAGGTGCTCATCCAGGTGCTCTACGGCGTGCAGGACGTCGACCCGGTGGCCCGGGAGACCGCGCGGTCCTACCAGCTGGGACCGGTGGCCCGGTTGCGCTACCTGATCTGGCCCACCGCCCTGCCCTACGTCATGACCGGCGTGCGCCTGGCCGCGGCGGTCGCGCTGATCCTCGCGGTCACCGCCGGCCTGGTCGGGGTGGGTCGGGGCCTGGGGGCCGAGATCGCCGTGGCCCAGTCCTCCGGCGCGGTGCCGCTGGTCTACGGGCTGGTGATCACCACCGGGCTGATCGGCGTGGTCATCAACCTGCTGGCCCGGGCCCTGGAGCGGCGGACCCTGTCCTGGCACTCGTCCATGCGCGCGGACATCGGAGGCTGACCGTGTCCACCGTCGCGCGCTGGGCGCGCAGCCTGTTCGTCGCGCTGGCCCTGCCCGTCGTCCTCATCGCGCTGTGGTGGGTCCTCTCGGCCGACAGCAAGAACTACTACTCGCCGCCGCTGCAGACGATCGTGACCACGTTCGGCGAGGTGTGGTTCTCCGAGCGGCTCCGCGACGACGTGCTGCCCAGCGTCACCCGACTGGTGCTCGGCTACACGGGGGCCGTCGTCCTCGGTGTGGGGGCCGGCGTCCTGCTCGGTGCCAACCGGACACTGCGCCGGCTGACCGAGCCGGTCCTGGAGTTCTTCCGCGCCATCCCGCCGCCGGCGCTGATCCCGATCCTGTTCCTGTTCGCCGGCATCGGCGACACGGCCAAGATCATCGTGATCGTGTTCGGCGCGGTGTGGCCGGTGCTGCTGAACACCGTCGAGGGCGTCCGCGCCGTCGACGAGGTGCTCAGCGACACCTCGCGGTCCTACGGGATCAGCGGCTGGGCCCGGCTGCGCCGCCTGGTCCTGCCCTCGGCGAGCCCGCAGATCATCGCCGGCATGCGCCAGGCGCTGTCCATCTCGATCATCCTCATGGTCATCAGCGAGCTGTTCGGCAGCTTCAACGGCCTGGGCTTCACGATCATCCAGTTCCAGCGCAGCTTCGCCATCCCGGAGATGTGGAGCGGCATCCTGCTGCTGGGCATCCTCGGCTTCGTCCTGTCCCTGCTGTTCGCGCTCTTCGAGCGGCGCAGCCTGCGCTGGTACCACGGCCTGCGTCGATCGCAACGAGGAGAGAAGTGATGAGCGACCCGGTCGCCGCCCCCAGCACGCGCCAGCCCGGTCAGCCCCGCACGGCCCTGCTGGACGTGGACCGGGTGCAGAAGACCTACACCGGCCAGGGCCGCACCGTGGAGGCGGTGCGGAACCTGACCTTCTCCGTCGGGGACGGGGAACTGGTCTGCATCGTCGGCCCGTCCGGGGCGGGCAAGACCACCCTGCTGAAGGTGATCGCCGGGCTGCTGGAACCCACCTCGGGCACCGTCACCCTGGACGGGACCGCGGTCACCGGCCCGCCGCCGTCGATGGCGGTGGTCTTCCAGGAGTACGGGCGCAGCCTGTTCCCCTGGATGACCGTCGAGGGCAACGTCGAGCTCCCGCTGAAGCAGAAGAAGATGGGCAAGGAGCGCCGCGCCGAGCTGGTCCGCGACGCCCTCGAGGCGGTGGGCCTGGCCGACGCGCACAGCGCCTACCCCTGGCAGCTGTCCGGCGGCATGCAGCAGCGGGTGGCGATCGCCCGCGCGGTGGCGTACCAGCCCAAGGTGCTCCTGATGGACGAGCCGTTCGCGGCGGTGGACGCCCAGACCCGCGCCGACCTCGAGGACCTCATCCGGTCGCTGTGGCACAGGCTCGGCGTCACGATCCTGTTCGTCACCCACGACATCGACGAGTCGGTGTACCTGGGGGAGCGGGTCCTGGTGCTGTCCTCCTCGCCCACCGTGATCATGGAGGACCTCGCCATCGACCTGCCCGACGAGCGCAACCAGCTCGACACCCGCTCCTCCCCCCGCTTCGCCGAGCTGCGGCACCACGTCTACGAGCAGATCCAGCTGGCCAAGCACCGCCGAGGTGGGGAGCCGGTCACCGGTCCCGCACCGGCCGGCTCTCCGACCTGACCCGCCCCCCGACCACCCCTGTCATGTCCTGCGTCGACCTGCCGCTGCGAGGAGCCCCGATGCGCCGCCTGCTCGTCCCCATCGCCACCCTGGCGCTGCTCAGCACCGCCACCGCCTGCGGCGGCTCCGACGGCGGCGGTGCGCCGACGGCCGAGGACGGCACGCGCCAGCTCACCGTCGGGGTGATCCCGATCGTGGACGTCGCGCCCATCTACCTGGGCCAGGAGCAGGGCTTCTTCGAGGAACGCGGGATCGAGCTGGAGCTCGTGCCGGGCTCCGGTGGCGCCGCCGCCGTCCCGGGGGTGGTGGCCGGGGACTTCCAGTTCGCCTTCGGCAACGTCACCTCGGTGCTGCTGGCCGCCTCGCAGGGGCTACCGCTGAAGGTCGTCGCCGAGGGCAACTCCTCCACCGGCGACCCGACCACGGACTTCTCCGCCGTCGTCGTCGGCGCGGACAGCCCCATCCAGGGTGCCGCTGACCTGGCCGGCAGGACCGTGGCCGTCAACAACGTCAAGAACATCGGTGAGGTGACCATCCGCAAGGCGGTCGAGGACGCCGGCGGTGACTCCAGCACCATCAACTTCGTCGAGCTGGCCTTCCCGGACATGCCGGCCGCGGTCGCCGGTGGTGACGTCGACGCCGCGTGGGTGGTCGAACCGTTCGTGACCGTGGCCGCGGGGCAGGGCGCCCGCACGGTGCTGGCCAACTTCGCCGAGGCCGTCCCCGACCTCACGGTGGCCACCTACTTCACCACCGAGCAGGTGATCGCCGAGGACCCCGAGCTGGTCGACGACTTCCAGGCCGCCATCGGCGAGTCGCTGCAGTACGCGAACGACAACCCGGGCGAGGTCCGCCGGATCATCACCACCTACACCCAGATCGCCCCCGAGGTCGCCGAGCAGATGGCGCTGCCGTCCTTCCCGCAGGAGATCGACGTCGAGTCGATGGAGACCGTCGCCGAGCTGATGCAGGAGTACGGCATCACCACCGAGCCCGTCGACGTCGACGCGCTGCTCGCCACCGACTGACCATGGCCGACCCCGCTGCGCCGACCGTCCGGGACGCAGCCTTCGAGGCGTTCCGCAGGCTGGGCCTGACGACGATCTTCGCCAACCCCGGCTCGACCGAGGTGGCCTTCCTGGCCGGGCTGCCCGACGACTTCCGGTTCGTGCTGGGCCTGCACGAGGGGTCGGTCGTCGGGGTGGCCACCGGCTGGGCGATCGCCGCGGACCGCCCGGCACTGGTCAACCTGCACACCACGGCCGGCCTGGGCAACGCCGTCGGAGCGCTGGCCACCGCCCGGGTGAACCGGGCGCCGCTGGTCGTGCTGGTCGGGCAGCAGGACCGCCGGCACCTGGCGCTGGAACCGTTCCTCACCGGACGGCTCGAGGGGCTGGCCGGCGACTACCCGGTGTGGGTCAGCCAGCCGGTCGCTGCCCGGGACGTGCCCGGCGCGATCACCCGCGCCCACCACGAGGCGGTCACCGGGCGCGGGCCGGCGATCGTCGTCGTGCCGATGGACGACTGGCTGCAGCCGGTGGACGACGACGGCCCGCTGGCCGCGCCGGCGCAGGTGCGGCGCGGCGGCGGCGCCGACCCCGCTGCGGTCGCCGAGGTGGTGGCCCTGGTCGACGGGGCGCGGAACCCGGCCCTCGTGGTGGGCGCCGGCGCCGACCGGGCCGACACCTGGGCCGCCCTGGTCGCGGTGGCCGAGCGGCTGGACGCACCGGTGTTCCAGGAGGCCTTCAGCGCCCGGGCCGGCTTTCCGCAGGACCACCGGCTGTTCGCCGGGCACCTGTCCTCCGCCCGCGGCCGGCTGCGTCAGGCGCTGGCCGGGCACGACGTGGTGCTGGTCGTCGGCGCACCGGCGTTCCGGCTCTACGGCTACGAGCCCGGCGCGCTGGTCGACCCCGACGCCCGGATCGTGGTGGTCAGCGACGACCCGGCCGAGGTGCACCACAGCCCGGCCGACCTCGCCGTCGTCACCGACCCGGCCCCGTTCTGCG
>JAOPWO010000264.1 GCA_025965635.1 Modestobacter sp.
CAGGCCGCGGCCAGGTTGCCCACGTGCACCCGCCCGACGAGCTTGGAGGTGACGGTGGACCGGCCCGTGTCGTCGGCGATGAGCAGCCGCGTGCCGGTGGCACCGGTGCGCCAGCCGAGCACCCGGACGTCGGCGTCGGCGTCGGGGCTCGTGGCGACCGTGGTGACCGGCAGCGGTGTCTGACGGGCCAGCCGGCGGCCCCACGGCTCGTCGACCACGACGACGGCGCTGTCCGCGCGCGCCGGGGTGAAGAGCTCGGCCTTGCTGGCCCAGTACTGCTCGATGGTGCCGTGGTGGTCGAGGTGGTCCTCCTCGAACCCGGTGAACACCGCCACAGCGACGTGCACGCCGTCGACGCGGCCCACATCCAGGGCGATGGAGGACGCCTCCACCACCGCGGTGCCGGCGCCGTGGTCGGCCATCCAGCGCAGCAGCCGGTGCAGCTCCGGCGCCTCCGGGGTGGTCAGCGACGTGTCGCGGCGCAGCCGCCCCAGCCGCGCGCCGAGGGTGGTGACGACGCCGGCGCTCTCACCGGCGGCCTCGAGCACGCTGCACAGCAGGGTGCTGGTGGTCGTCTTGCCGTTGGACCCGGTCACCCCCACCAGCCGCATCCCCGCGGCCGGGTCGCCGGCCAGCAGGGCACCCAGCGGGCCGAGCAGCGCCCGTACCGATGGGACGCTGAGCTGGGGTGCGTCGATCGGCAGCGGCCGGTCGGTGAGGAGCGCGGCGGCGCCGTCGGCCAGCGCGCCGAAGGCGAACCGGTGGCCGTCGCTGGCCGCACCACGCACGCAGGCGAACAGCGAGCCCGGGGTGACCGCCCGGGAGTCGGTGACCAGGTCGTGGACGAGCAGGTCGTCGGCGCCGCCGAAACGGACCACGGGCCCCGGGACCGCAGACCGGGCCCGGCGCTCGACGTCGGCCCACGACACTCCCCGCTGGCGCACGCGCACGACGGTAGGTCAAGAACCGGGACCAGGCGTGTCGATCAAGCAGGACCGGTTGCCCACACCGATCCGGTGACCACGACCCCCGCGGATCCGGGACCGGGCCCCGCGGCCTCCCTCCGGGCGGCTCCTGTCAGGCTGGGTCCGTGGCCCGTCTCACCGACCCGGACGTCGCCTGCTGGGTGGTGAAGAGCAACCGGCTGCCCACCGCCCTGGTGCCGGACTGGGCGCCGGGCGCCACCGCCGCGCTGACCCGCTGCGTCCGGCCCTCCTACCGCCTGGCCCTGATGCGCCCGGACCAGCCGTGCCTGCTGTGGATCAGCGGCCGCGACCGCCCCGGCGTGCACGCCCTCGGGCAGCTCGCCGGCGAGGTCGTCGAGACCGACGGCGGCCCGGTGGTGCCGGTCTCGTTCACCCTGCTCGCCGAGCCGGTGCCCCGGGCCGCGCTGCTCGCCGATCCGGCGGTCCGCGACGCGGAGGTGCTGCGGATGCCGGCGGGCAGCAACCCCTCGTGGCTCTCACCCGACCAGTACGCCGCCGTCCTCGCCCTCGCCGCGGGTGATGCCGGTCCCAGCCCTGGCGCGGTGCGGCTCAGCCGGGCCGCGGCGCGTACATGATCAGCGCGACGCCGACCAGGCAGACCGCCGCGCCGATCACGTCCCACCGGTCCGGCCGGTAGCCGTCGGCGACGGCCGCCCACAGCAGCGAGCCGGCGCTGAACACCCCGCCGTAGGCGGCCAGCACGCGGCCGAACGCCGCGTCGACCTGCAGCGTGGCCACCACGCCGTAGAGCCCGAGCGCGACCACACCGGTGCCCACCCATGCCCAGCCCCGGGACTCGCGCAGCCCCTGCCAGACCAGCCACGCACCGCCGATCTCGAGCACGGCGGCGAGCACGAACAGGGCGATCGAGCGGAGGGTCACGGCTGTGCACTCTGCCGCCCCACCCTCCCGCACGCGCACAGCCGGGGCTGGGATGATCGGCGCCCGTGACTCCTTCGCGGTACCGCTGGGGCGGGCTGGCCTGGCTGCTGAGCCTGCAGTTCTTCGTGGTCGAGGCGATCGCCGCGCTCCGCTACGACGGCTACTCCTACTCCACCGACGTGATCAGCGACCTCGGGACGGCGGCCTCCCCCGCCGCTGCGCTGCTGAACGTCTCCTTCGTCGTCCAGGGGCTGCTCATCGCCGCCGGCGCCCTGCTGCTCGGCCCGGGGCTGGCCGGCACCGGCGGCCGGGTGGCCCGGGTGCTGCTGGTGGCCGCCGGCGCGGGGGTGCTCCTGATCGGGCTGTTCCCCTCCGACGGCAACGCGACCACGCACCCGGTCGCCGCCGCGGTGCACCTGCTCGGCGGCGGGCTGGGGTTGATCGCGCTGGCCTACGGCGTGCGCCCGCGGTCGGAGGCGCTGGGCACCGGCCTGGCGCTGCTGGGCCTGCTCGGGGTGATCGGCACCGTCTTCTTCGCCAGTGTGGTGTTCCTCGGTCTCGGCGAGGGCGGCATGGAACGGGTGGGCGCCTACGTCATCCCGGTCGGGCTGGCCGTCGCGGGCGTCGCGCTCTGGCGGCAGGGCGACAGGTGGTGGGAGCTCACCAACCCGGACGGGACGCCGACCCGCCGCCAGCTCCGCGAGGACGCCCGGCTCG
>JAOPWO010000271.1 GCA_025965635.1 Modestobacter sp.
TCAGCCGGTACCACCGGATGGCCGGTGACCGGGTGCTGATGGTCAGCGGCACCGATGAGCACGGGACGCCGATCACCGTCGCGGCCGACGCCGAGGGCGTCACCCCACGGGAGATCGCCGACCGGAACAACCGGATCATCGTCGACGACCTGGCCAGCCTGGGGATGAGCTACGACCTCTTCACCCGGACGACGACGGCCAACCACGCCGCGGTCAGCCAGGAGATCTTCCTCGGGCTGCTGAAGAACGGTTACGTCTTCCCGCAGACCACGCTCGGCGCGATCAGTCCGTCCACCGGCCGCACGCTGCCCGACCGCTACATCGAGGGCACCTGCCCGATCTGCGGCTACGACGGCGCCCGCGGCGACCAGTGCGACAACTGCGGCAACCAGCTCGACCCGGTCGACCTGATCAACCCGGTCAGCCGGATCAACGGGGAGACGCCGAAGTTCGTCGAGGAGGAGCACTACTTCCTCGACCTGCCGGCGTTCACCCGGGCGCTCGGCGACTGGCTGGCCACCCGGAAGAGCTGGCGGCCCAACGTCCTGAACTTCAGCGTCAACCTGCTCGACGACCTCAAGCCGCGCAGCTACACGCGCGACATCGACTGGGGTGTCCCGGTGCCGCTGGACGGCTGGCGGGACCGGCCGGACAAGCGGATCTACGTCTGGTTCGACGCCGTCGTGGGCTACCTGTCGGCGTCCATCGAATGGGCCCGTCGGTCCGGGGACCCGCAGGCGTGGCGGCAGTGGTGGCAGTCCCCGGACGCGGACGCCTACTACTTCATGGGCAAGGACAACATCGTCTTCCACTCCGAGATCTGGCCCGCCCAGCTGCTCGGTTACAACGGCGCGGGCGACAAGGGCGGGACGCCGGGCTCCTACGGCCGGCTGAACCTGCCGACCGAGGTCGTCTCCAGCGAGTTCCTGACCATGGAGGGACGCAAGTTCTCCTCCTCCCGGCAGGTGGTCATCTACGTCCGTGACTTCCTGGCCCGCTACGACCCCGACGCGCTGCGCTACTTCATCGCCGTGGGCGGCCCGGAGACCCAGGACACCGACTTCACCTGGGCGGAGTTCCTCCGGCGCAACAACGACGAGCTGGTGGCCGGCTGGGGGAACCTGGTCAACCGCTCGGTCTCGATGGCCGCGAAGAACGTCGGGGCGATCCCGACGCCGGGCGAGCTGACCGACGCCGACCGCGCGCTGCTGGCGACCACCTCGGGTGCGTTCACGCCGATCGGTGACCTGCTGGCCCGCAACCGGCAGAAGGCCGCGGCCACCGAGGCGATGCGGGTCGTCAGCGAGGCGAACAAGTACCTGTCCGACCAGGCGCCGTGGAAGCTGAAGGAGGACCCGGCTCGCCGGGACACCGTGCTGCACACCGCGTTGCAGGCGATCAAGGACTGCAACGCCCTGCTGACCCCGTTCCTCCCGCACTCCTCCCAGCAGGTGCACGAGCTGCTCGGCGGCACCGGGGTCTGGTCGGTGCTGCCGGAGGTCCAGGAGGTCACCGACCTGGACGACGGCTCGCCGTACCCGATCATCTCCGGCCCCTACGCCGACGGGCAGGCGGTCTGGGGCTCCACGCCGCTGGCGGCGCCGGGAACGCCCCTGGCGCCGCCGAAGCCGGTGTTCACCAAGCTGGACCCCTCGATCGTGGACGAGGAGCTGGCCCGGCTGGAGGCCGGGGGGAAGAGCACCGCGGACGGCGAGGCATGACCCCTCCCAGGGCCGTGGTGGCCACCACGGCCCTGAGGAACGGGCCGTCGCGGGCGGCCATGTCGGCCGACACGGCCGCCCGGTGAGCAGGTCGGCCGGCTCCCGCGCCAACCGGCGCGGGGAGCCGCCGCCGTCGCCGGAGCCGCTGCCGTCCCCGGCGGTGGACAGCCACACCCACCTGGACATCGCCGTGGGCGGCGAGGACCGGCACCCCTCGGACGCGGAGGTCGACGAGGCGGTGGCGGACGCGGTCGCCGTCGGCGTCCCGCGGCTGGTCCAGGTCGGGGTGGACGTCGGCTCCTCGCGCTGGTCGGCCGACCTGGCCGCCCGCCGTCCGGAGGTGCTGGCCGCCGTGGCACTGCACCCCAACGAGGCCGGCGCCGGCGCGGCGACCGAGCAGGCCCTGGCCGAGATCGACCGGCTGGCGGCGCTGCCCCGGGTGCGCGCGGTGGGGGAGACCGGGCTGGACCGCTACCGCACCGGGCCCGAGGGCTGGGCGGCGCAGGAGGCGTCCTTCCGGGCGCACGTCGAGATCGCCAAGCGGCACGGCCTCGCGCTGGTCGTCCATGACCGCGACGCGCACGACGAGGTGCTGCGGGTGCTGGACGACGAGGGCGCCCCCGAGCACACCGTGCTGCACTGCTTCTCGGGTGACGCCGCGTTCGCCCGGCGCTGCGTCGAGCGCGGCTTCGTGCTGTCCTTCGCCGGCACCCTGACGTTCGGCAACGCCGGCTACCTGCGGGAGGCCGCCGCGCTGACGCCGGTGCGGCAGCTGCTGGTGGAGACCGACGCCCCGTTCCTGACCCCGGCTCCGCTCCGTGGCCGGCCCAACTCCTCCCGGCTGGTCCCGCACACCGTCCGGGCTCTGGCCGACGTCACCGGCGCGCCCCTGGACCAGCTGTGCCGGGCGCTCACCGAGAACGCCGAACGCGTCTTCGGTCCCTGGTGACGGGTCCCTCCCCCACTCACAGCTGAGAGGGGCACACTGTCCGACGTGGGCCGCCTCATCGCCGTCGTCCTCTTCATCGCCCTGATGGTGCCCGCCGGGCTGCTGGTCCGGGCGTGGTCGCTGGCTGCCGGGCGCCGCGCCGTCGCCGGCGCTGCCGTCGGTTTCGTGACGCCCACGTCCGCGGGGGCCGCGGAGCTGGCCCGTCAGGCCGTGCACGGTCGCCGGGTGCGGCAGCTCGGGCTGGTCCTGGGCGTGCTGGCCGTGGTCATCAGCATCGTGCTGTTCGCCGAGGCGTCGGTGTTCCTGTGGGTCCCGGCGCTCGCCGCCGGACTGCTGCTGGGCGTGCTGCTGGCCGAGGCCGGCCGTCCCCGGCCCCGCTGGGCCCCCTCCTCCCCGGCCCGCAGGCCCCGGCGGGGTGACCAGGTGTCGCCGTGGCTGCTGTGGACGATGCGGGGCGCCGTCGCCGGCGAGGTGCTGACCGCAGTCCTGCTGGCCGACGACCTGGGCACCCCGGCGACGGTGATGGCGGTGGCCGTGCCGCTGCTCGCCTGGCTGCTGGCCGAGATCGCGCTGCTGCGGATCCTGCTGCGGCCGATCCCGGCCGAGGGGGCCGACGTGCCGGTCGACGAGGCGCAGCGCACCTGGACGGCGCACCTGGTCGTGGCAGCGGCCAGCACGCTGGCCCTCCTGCCGGTGGGCAGCCTGCTGCTGGGCGCCGGACTGGGCCTGGGGGGGCGGGTCGCCGGCGCCGGCGCCGGACTGGTGCCGGTGGCCATGGTCGCCGGCGGCTTCTCCGCGCTGTCGGCCGGGCTGGCCGTCGCGGTCTTCCTGCTCACCTGGCTGCGGCCGGTGCGCGACACCAGCCGGGCGCTGGCGGGCTGACGGCCCGGGTACGCCGGGTCGGCCCGGGAACTGGGTCGTGTGCTGTTCCCCACTGGACACCTGAGCCTCAGCATGTCCAGCTATGGCGTGTAGTGACCGTCCGTATCGGCGCGCCTGCGCAGTGACTTGTCGACAGGGCGCTTTGCTGTCCACGCACGGTTGTCTTCCGAACCGCGTTCGTTATCGTGTCGTGACCGACCAGCCGGGGTGGGAACGCCCAGGCGACCGGCCCGGGTGAGCCCCGGACCGGACATGCGTCGGGCCGCACGACGACGGACCGCCGCCTCCGGGCGGGGGCCGTGGAGTGCTGCCCACGTTCCCCTGCCCGGACCTGTGACCACGTGGATGTGTTGTGCGCCGTTCGTTGAAGCTCAGTCTCTTCACCCTGGTACTGCACGGCCTGGTGGGCGGTTCCTTCGCCTACTTCGTCGCCCAGAAGTCGGTGACCCTCACCATCGACGGCCAGTCGCGGGAGGTGAGCACCTACGCCGCGACCGCCGGCGAGATCCTCGCCGACGAGGGGTTGAGCCCGGCGGCGCACGACGTCGTCCTGCCCGCGCTGGAGCAGACCGTCGGGGACGGCGACACCGTCGTCCTCAACCGGGCCCGCCCGCTGGTGCTGACCGTCGACGGCGTGCGCAGCGAGGTCTACACGACCGCGCTGTCCGTGGACGCCGCCCTCGAGCAGCTCGGCTACCGCGAGGAGGACCTGGTCCTCTCCGCGAGCCGCAGCGAGCGCCTCCCTCTCGACGGCATGGACCTGGCCATCCAGACGCCCAAGGCGGTCACCCTGGTCGCCGACGGGCATCAGCGCGTGGTCAGCACCACCGCCGCCACCGCCGGTGACCTCCTCGCCGAGCAGGGCATCGCGCTCGCCCCGACCGACACCACCAGCCTGAAGGCCGACCAGCCGCTGCTGGACGCCATGGTCCTGCGGATCGCGCGCGTGCACGTCACCGACGTCACCCAGGTCGTGCCGATCGACTACCAGACCGTCGAGACGCAGGACGCCGAGGCGCTCGAGGGCACCCGCACCGTCACCCGGAAGGGCGTCGAGGGCGAGCAGACGGTCAGCTACCGGGTCACCGTCACCGACGGGGTCGAGACCGCCCGCGAGCAGACCGGTGTCGCGGTGACCACCCCGCCGGTCGACCAGCTGGTCGGTGTCGGCACCAAGCCGAAGCCCGAGCCGGCTCCGGCCCCCGCTGGGGGCGGCAGTGCCCCGGCGACGGCCGACGGTCTCAACTGGGCCGCGTTGGCCAGGTGCGAGTCCGGTGGCCGGCCGAACGCGGTCAGCGGCACCGGCAAGTACCGCGGCATGTACCAGTTCTCGCAGGGCACCTGGAACGCCGTCGGCGGCTCCGGCGACCCGGCCGCCGCGTCGGCCGAGGAGCAGACGAAGCGGGCGCAGATGCTGTACGCCCGCTCCGGCGCCGGCCAGTGGCCGCACTGCGGCAAGAACCTGTTCGGCTGACCCCGACCGCCACGCTGAACACAGCCCCGACCCCCGACGGGCTGCTGGGCCCGGCCGCCATCCGCGACCTGGCCCAGCAGCTCGGCCTGCGCCCGACCAAGGCGCTGGGTCAGAACTTCCTGCACGACGCCAACACCATCCGCAAGATCGTGCGCACCGCCGGCCTGACGGCCGACGACGTGGTCTGCGAGGTGGGCCCCGGCCTCGGATCGCTGACCCTCGGCCTGCTGCCTGCCTGCGCCGCGGTCACCGCCGTGGAGATCGACGCCCGGCTGGCCGACCAGCTGCCACTCACCGTGGCCGAGCGGGCGCCGCAGTACACCGACCGGCTGACCGTGGTCACCGCCGACGCACTGCGGATCGCCGAGCTGCCCGGCCCGCCGGTCACCGCCCTGGTCGCGAACCTGCCCTACAACGTGGCCGTGCCGGTGCTGCTGCACCTGCTGGAGCTGCTGCCCTCGGTGCGCACCGCGCTGGTGCTCGTGCAGGCGGAGGTTGCCGACCGGCTGGCGGCCGCTCCCGGCTCGGCGGCCTACGGCGTCCCCAGCGTGAAGGCCGCCTGGTACGCCGACGTGCGCCGGGCCGGCAACGTCCCCCGGCCGGTCTTCTGGCCCGCGCCCAACGTCGACTCCGGGCTGGTCGCGCTGACCCGGCGCCCCGCTCCGGAGGGTGACCGCGCGGCGACCTTCGCCGTCATCGACGCCGCCTTCGCCACCCGACGGAAGGGGCTGAGGGCCGCGCTGGCCCGGTGGGCGGGCAGCCCTGCCGCCGCCGAGGCCCGGCTCCGCGCGGCCGGCATCGACCCGACCACCCGGGGCGAACAGCTGTCGGTCACCGATTTCGCCCGGCTGGCCGCGACCTGACGGAGCCGTTCCGCTCGGGCGGGGCGTGACAGGGTGAACCGGTGATCAACTCGACGACCGGTGGTCCCGGACGGATCGCCGGCAACGGCGCCGTGGTGGCCCGCGCCCCGGCCAAGGTCAACGTGCACCTGCGGGTCGGCCCGCTGCGCCCCGACGGGTTCCACGAGCTGTCGACGGTCTACCTGGCCGTCTCGCTGTTCGACACGGTCACCGTCCGCCCGGGCGAGGGCATCTCGCTCACCGTCCGCGGAGAGGGTGGCGCGGCCGGCCGCGGCCCGGCGAGCGTGCCCACCGACCGGCGGAACCTCGTCTGGCAGGCCGCCGAGCTGCTGGCCCGGCACGCCGGCGTGCCCGCCGACGCCCAGCTGGAGGTGGAGA
>JAOPWO010000276.1 GCA_025965635.1 Modestobacter sp.
GGCCGGGCGGGGGCGGCGCTGGGCGACACCCTGGCCGTCGCCCCCGGGGCCGTCGTCGACGACCTCGGGATCCGCGCCGCGGCCGGTCCGCTCGGCCTGATGCTGGTCGACGGCGGTGACCGGCGCCCCGACTGGCTGCTGGCCGGCACGGTCGACCTCGACGCACTCGCCCTGGCCGCGGCCGCGCTGCCCGCGCCACCGACGGAGGGAGGCCGGTGACCGGCGAGCCGATGATCACCACGCAGGACCTGGCCAAGTGGTACGGGCAGCTGCGCGCCGTCGACGGCATCGACCTCGACGTCCGGGCCGGTGACGTCTACGGCTTCCTCGGCGCCAACGGCTCGGGCAAGACGACCACGGTGCGGATGCTGCTCGGGCTGGTGCTCCCGACCTCCGGGTCGGTGCAGCTGCTCGGCGAGCGGATGCCCCGGGCCGCCCGGCGGGTGCTGCCCCGCGTCGGCGCGCTCATCGAGGGACCGGCGCACCACGGGCACCTCTCCGGGCGGGCCAACCTCACCCTGCTCGACGCCGCCGGACCCGGCGGGTCGCGGCGCACCCGCCGCACCCGGGTCGACACGGTGCTCGAGCAGGTGGGCTTGTCGGGGGTGGGCCGGCGGCCGGTGAAGGTCTACTCGCTGGGCATGCGGCAGCGGCTGGGTCTGGCCGGCGCGCTGCTGCGCCGTCCCGAGCTGCTCGTGCTCGACGAGCCGACCAACGGACTGGACCCGCAGGGTATCCACGAGATCCGTGACCTGCTGCTGGAGCTGCACCGCGGCGGCACCACGGTGTTCCTCTCCAGCCACCTGCTGGCCGAGGTCGAGCAGCTGTGCACCCGGGTCGGCGTGCTCGACCGCGGCCGGCTGGTGCTGCAGGACGACCTGGCCACGCTCACCGCGCCCACCGGGGCGACCGTCGTCGAGACGCCGGACCCCGAGCGGGTGCGGGCCGTGCTGGACGGCCGGGTGGTGTCGGTCGACGCCGTGCGGGCGGTGGTCCGCGGCGACCCGGCCGAGGTCAACGCCGTGCTGGTCGCCGCCGGGGTGCCGGTCACCGGCCTGGCCCTGCAGCGCCCGACGCTGGAGGAGGTGGTGCTCGCCGCGGCCGGCACCAGCGCCGACCGGGTGGACGCGCCGGGGGAGCGGAGCCGGCGGTGATCGCGGTCGAGCTGCGGAAACTGTTCCGGCGTCCCCGCACGTGGGTCACCATCGCGTTGCTGAACGCGCTGCCGGTGCTGGTCGCGGTGCTGATCGCGCTCACCGACCTGGCACCCCGGCCCGGGGAGGGCCCGGCGTTCCTGTCCGCGGTGCTGACCAACGGCACGCTCTACCCGCTCGCCGCGCTGGCCATCGTGCTGCCGTTGTTCCTGCCCATCGCGGTCGCGCTGATCGCGGGGGACGCCGTCGCCGGTGAGGCGCAGGCCGGCACGTTGCGCTACCTGCTGGTCCGGCCGGCGGGCCGGACCCGCCTGCTGGTGGCCAAACTGGTGTCGGTGTTCGCGTTCGTGCTGGTCACCGTGCTCGTGGTGGCCGGTGTCGGGTACCTGGTCGGACAGCTGCTGTTCGACGTCCAGCCGCTGGGCGGGACGGCGCTGTCCGGGACGGTGCTCACCTCGCGCGAGCTGGCCGGGCGGACGGTGCTCGCGATCGGCTACGTCACGTTCTCCATGCTGGGCGTGGCGGCCTTCGCGCTCTTCTTCTCCACGCTGACCGACTCGCCGCTGGCCGCGATGCTCGGCGCGCTCGCCGTCCTCATCGCCTCGTCGCTGCTGTTCACCCTGGACGCCGCGTCGGCGATCGCGCCTTACCTGCCCACCCGGTACTGGCTGGCGTTCGTCGACCTCTTCCGCGACCCGGTCCTCTGGCGCGACGTCGTCCGCGGGCTCGGGCTGCAGGCGGTCTACGTGGGCGTGCTGCTGGCCGCGGCCTGGGCGAACTTCGCGACCAAGGACATCACGAGCTGACCCGGCGGAACACCGCGTGCGCGACCCGGGTCGAGCCGGCGCACCGGACCTGGACGCCACCGGGCTCGCCGCGGTGCGCCGGCTCAGCCCTGCCGCAGCCGGGTGCAGTCGGCTGCGGTCAGTTCGACCGGCGGACCGGCGGCCAGCTCGGCCAGCACGATCCCCTGGACGACGGGGTCGGCCGGCAACTGCCCGTGCCCCACCCGCGAGTCGGCGCACACCGACTGCACCGGCAGGTCCAGCGCGCCGTCGAGCCGGGCGGACTCCGGCGGGGTCACCGTCCCGTCCACCGTCGTCCACACCGACACCCAGGTGGGGCCCGCAGGCGTCTCGTCGCCGGCGTTGAGCCGATCGAGCAGCGGGCTGTCGGTGGTGAGCTGCTGGCAGCCGACCGGGCACTGGTCCGGCGCGATGCCGGTGGCCAGGTCGGCCAGCGTGGTGCCGTGGTGCGGAGTGCCGAGGGTCACCACCCGGCGCACCGACGAGGCGCCGCCGTCGGCGACCCACAGCCGGGCGATGATCCCGCCGGCGGAGTAGCCGACGACGTCGACGCTGCCGGCGCCGGTGCGGGCGAGGGCGTCGGCCGCGGCGGCCGCGAGGGAGTCAGCGGCGGCCGTCAGGTCGCCGGTGCCGTTCCCGGGCACGGGCACCACCGTCGCGTCCCGCCCGGCCGAGGTGAGCCGGGCGGCGAGCGGCTCGAGCGACCGGGCCGACCCGCCGTAGCCGGGGACCAGCAGCACCGGACCGGGCAGCTCCTGGGCCACCGGCGGCGGCTCGCCGGCGGTCAGCCGGGGGACCAGCAGCGCGGCGAGGACCGCCGGGACGGCGGCCACGGCCACCGCGACGGCCACGGCCAGGCGACGGCGGGCGGGGGAGAGGCCGGCGAGCACGCGCTCCACTGTCCCTGCTCTGGCTGTGCCCGGCACCGGCTGGTGGACTGCACGGGTGGCGAGCGTGCGGGTGGCAAGGGCGGCGGCCGGGTGCTGAGCCGGGACGAGTACCTGGCCGCGTGGGCAACCTGGCACGGCGGGACCGACCCGGCTGACAGCCGCCTGGTCCGCGGCTGGCTCACGCTGGCCTACACGCTGGCCCGGCCGCTGGCCGGCCGGTCACCGCTGCTGGCCACGGCGATGGGCCTGGTCGTGGCAGCCGCGGCGGTCCCACCCGCGCTCGCCGGCGGCCGCTGGCTGGTGCTGGCCGGCGTGCTGGTCGGCCTCTCCGGGCTGCTCGACTCGCTCGACGGGGCGCTGGCCATCGCCGGGGGGACGGCGTCCCGGCGGGGGTTCGTGCTCGACTCGGTGGTCGACCGGCTGACCGAGGCCGCCTAC
>JAOPWO010000279.1 GCA_025965635.1 Modestobacter sp.
GCCGATGTTGGCGTCGGTGATGGGCTCACGCTCGAGGCGGACCTCCTCGTGGGAGACCGGCACGGTCTGCGTCACGTTCTCGGTGACGACGTACTTGCGCAGCCGTGCGCGGCCGGCCTCCGTCTGCTGGGTGCCGACGGAGAGGCGCTCCTCGGAGAGGGTCATCGCGTTGTCGGTCGTGGGGCCGGAGGTGTCGTGGCCCACGGCACCGCGGTCGTCGAAGCCCGCGCCGGTCTCGGTGGTCACCGTGCGGGTGGTGTCGACATCGCCGGCCATGCCGGTGCCGGTGCCCTCGCCCATGCCGTAGTAGCGGTAGAGCTCCTGCTCCTCCTGCGGCGAGAGGTGACCGTCGGTGTCGATCTTCGGAGCGTCCTTGACCCGGTCCTTGCTCACGGGTACGCGGACGCCGTCGTCGGTCAGGTCGGCGTTGCGGATCGGGACGAAGGACTCCTTCGTGCCGAACAGGCCGGTGCGAACGGTGACCCATTCCGGCTGACCGGTCTCGTCATCGAGGTAGACCTCGGAGGCGGATCCGATCTTCTGTCCGGACTCGTCGTAGACGTCCTGGCCGATCACGCGGCTGATGGTGTCTGTACCGATCATCGTCGTAGTGCTCCATTCCATGCACGGGGCTGTGCTGTCGCTCATCTGAGTGACCGGGATCAGCCCGGCGAAACGATCCCGTCGTGATCAACACGCGCGGGCCGGGTGGCCCCGGTGATGTCCCGGACCGGGGGAGTTCGGGCCGAACGAAACCGCCGCGGTCCATTTATGCAGGTCACGGGCCAGTAGATGTCGCACAACCGGCACGGCGAGGGGTTGTGCAGCTGGTGGGAATCTCCATCACTCGCTGCGAGGTCGCCGGCTCCCGGGCGTGTCGCGCCGGCCTCTCCCCGCCCCTGTGCCTAGCGTCGCCGGGTGCCTCCCCGCTCTCCGTACGACAATCTCGTCCACCCGCGTGCCGTGAAGAAGGCGGTTCCGTCCGTCGAGGCCGAGAAGGACCTCGTCGTGGAGGATCCGAGTTCGGGCTTCGTGGGCGCCGTGGTGCGGTGCGAGAAGGACGTCGTCCACCTCGAGGACCGCTTCGGCAAGGTCCGCGGCTATCCCCTCGGGCCCGGCTTCTGGGTCGACGGGCGCCCTGTCGTGCTGGTGCGGCCCAAGCAGGCCGGCCCCTCCGGACCCATGCGCAGCGCGTCCGGGTCGACCTACGTGGTCGGGGCGCGGGCCCGGGTCGCCCGAGCCGCGCGGATCTACGTGGAGGGCAAGCACGACGCGGAGCTGGTGGAGAAGGTCTGGGGCCACGACCTGCGCGTGGAAGGCGTGGTCGTCGAGCCGCTGCACGGTGTGGACGACCTGCCCGCGATCGTGCGCGACTTCCGCCCCACCCAGAGCCGACGGCTCGGTGTGCTCGTCGACCACCTGGTGAAGGGCTCGAAGGAGTCGCGGATCGCCGAGCAGATCACCGGGGAGCACGCGCTGGTCGTCGGTCACCCGTTCATCGACATCTGGCAGGCCGTCAAGCCCTCGGTCGTCGGCATCAAGGCGTGGCCCACTGTGCCGAGGGGCGAGGACTGGAAGACCGGCGTCTGCAGGCGGCTGGGCTGGGAGGACGACACCGGCTACGTCTGGGCGCAGCGCATCCTGGCCCGCGTGCAGAACTTCACCGATCTCGAGCCGGCGCTGCTCGGTCGGGTCGAAGAGCTGATCGACTTCGTCACCACCGACTGAGGTGGAGTCGCTCGAGTGCGGAAACCGCACCCGAGCGACTCCGCTCAGGTCAGACGACGGGACATCGGCAGCCGGGAACGGACGGCGAGCCCCGTGACGACGACCGCGAGCAGCGGAACGAGGACGGCGACCCCCGCCAGCAGCAGCCACGGGATGTCGATCACCACCTGCCCCGGCACCGTGCTCCACCCCTGGACCGTCAGCGGATAGGCGATCGCGATCCACCGCGCGAAGCCCACCAGCAGTCCCAGTACGGCCCCGCTGCCGCCGATCACCGCCAGCCCCGTCGCGGTGAGGGTCGCGACGAGGACGAGCAGACCGCCCAGGACGAACAGCAGCCGGCGCCCCACCGCCAGCGGGTCGGACCAGCCACGCCCGACGAACACCGACCTCGAGTGGACTTGCCGGACCCCGAGGGGCCCATGACGGCGACCAGTTCGCCGGGATGCACCACCAGGTCGACGCCGCGCAGCGCCTGGACGACGACCTCACCCTGCACGTGCCCGCGGGTGACGCCGGACAGCCGGAGCACGGGAGCGCTCACGGCCGTCCCTCCCTTCTGGCCGGCACGGTCGCCGGGGACACGGGTCTGATCTCGGCGACGGGACGCGACCAGGCGAGGTCACCCGGCTCGCCCGGGTCGCCCGCGCGGGCCTTCAGCCGGGTCAGGTCCTGCAGTCCCGGTCATCGTGGCGGTGCGCTGGGTCTGGACCACGGAGAGGACGTCGACGCCGGGGGTGGTCACCGCCAGTGCGAGCTTGATGGCCAGCTCGTCCCGCGGCGCGCCCTGCCGGGTGACGGGGGAGGCGAACCACGACGTCACCTCCTGGCGACCGGGACCGGTGATCCGGTAGGCGATGCGTCCCTCGGTATCGGGATCACCGTCCTGCGCCACCAGACCGTCGCGCTCGAGGCGGTCGAGAGTATGCGTACCGGAAGTGGGTGCCGCCCGAATCGCCGGAGCGGAGCGGATTCGTGCCGGTCACGCGGACGAATCGACTCCGCACGGGAGGTCAGTCGGGGATTCGGTTGAACTCGTCGGGGTTCGGGCCGGTGCGCTCGCCGCGGTCGAGCGCGGTGATGGCGACCATGTCGGACTGGTCGAGCTCGAAGTCGAACAGCTCGAAGTTCTCCTTGATCCGGCTCGGGTTCACCGACTTCGGAAAGACGACGTCGCCGCGCTGGATGTGCCAGCGGAGCGTGACCTGCGCCGGACTGCGGCCCAGCTTCTCAGCGATCGACCCGATCACCGGGTCGTCGGCCACCTTGCCGCGGGCGATCGGCGACCATGCCTCGGTGACGATCTCGTGATCGGCATTGAGGGCCCGGAGCTCGTCCTGGACGAGGAACGGGCTCACCTCGATCTGGTTGACCGCCGGCTTCAGCTCGGAGGCGGCGAACACGTTGCGCAGATGGTTCGGCTGGAAGTTCGAGACGCCGACCGCCTTGGCCCGGCCACTGGCGTAGATCTCCTCCATCACGGTCCACCGCTTCACGTAGTCGCTCACGCCCGGCAACGGCCAGTGGACGAGGAAGAGGTCGAGGTAGTCGAAGCCGAGGTCCTCGAGGCTCTGGTCGAAGGCCCGGAGGATGTCGTCGCGTTCCTGCCGGTTGTTGTTGAGCTTGCTGGTCACGAAGACCTCACCGCGGTCGATGTCGAACTCGCGGACGGCCTGCCCGACCTCCTTCTCGTTGCCGTACATCTGCGCGGTGTCGATGTGCCGGTAGCCGACTTCCAGCGCGGTGGTCGTCGCCTCGACGGTGTCGGCGGGCT
>JAOPWO010000317.1 GCA_025965635.1 Modestobacter sp.
CGAGCCGGCAGCCGCTCAGCACCCGAGCCTGCCGCTGGCCCCGGTGCACCCGCTGCGCCCCGGCCGGGTCGTCGCTGCCCGCACGCCCACCCCGGCGGGCTGGCAGCAGAGCGCGGTCGTCGGGCTGGACGACGAGGACATCGGCTTCGCCGAGATCGACGTCTACCAGCCCCGGCGCGTCGCCAACGGCTGAAGGACCCCGTCCTCCTCACCGCTCGCGAGCCTGACGGCGAGCCTCTGCAGGGGCCAGGACCGGACCCTGCAGGAGGGCCACCCCTCTGCAGCGTCCGGCACGGCGGACGGTAAGCTGTCCGTGCAAGGGGCTGTGGCGCAGTCCGGTAGCGCACCTCGTTCGCATCGAGGGGGTCAGGGGTTCAATTCCCCTCAGCTCCACAGGAGTGGCACAGCAGGAGGCGGTGGCGACAGCCACCGCCTCCTGCTGCGTTCCGGGCCCCTGACGAGTCGCCCGAACAGAACGCCGAGGATTAGGGACACGCCGGAGGCCGCTGGTACCCACTCCGGGTGCACGTGGACCGTGCGGGGCGCGGACGCCCCGGGCCCCGGAGGGCTGCCCTGCTCCTGCTGGTCGGCGTCGTCCTCGCGGTGGTGCCCGGGGCCCTGACCCCGGCCGGCGCCGCCGACGACGACGGGAACGATCCGGCCGCCACGCTCCCGCCCGGGTTCGCGGTGCGGGACCTGCCCAGCGGCCAGGACGAGCTGCTCACCGACATGGTGGCCGAACCGGGCGGTAGCTGGTTCACCACCGGCAAGAACGGCCGGGTGGCCTGGGTCTCTGCCGACGGCCGGGCGCGCACCCTCGCCGAGCTGCCCGTGGTGACGACGCGGGACGTGGGCCTGACCGGCGTCGCACTGGCGCCCGACCACGCGACCTCGGGGCGGATCCTGCTCACGCGCACGCTGGACGTCGGCGGGCAGTGGGTGCTGCGGCTGAGTTCCTGGGCGGTGGTGCGCTCACCGGAGCCCGAGGGGATCGCCGACGAGCAGGTGCTGTGGGACCTGCCGGCCGGCACCGCCTACCACGCCATGACCGACGTGGTCACCGCTGCCGACGGCACCCTGTGGGTGACGATCGGGGACAGCGCCGACGTCCCGGTCGTCGACCCGCAGGCCCTGCGCGCCCTCGACGTCGACCAGGGCTACGGGAAGCTGCTGCACGTGCACGCCGACGGGACCGGGGTGGACACCAACCCGTACTACGACCCGGCGGCGCCGGCGTCCTGGCGCAGCCGGGTGTACGCCAGCGGGTTCCGCAGCCCGTTCCGGTTCAGCCTGGACCCCACCACGGGTGCGCCCGTCGTCGGGGACGTCGGCTGGAACACCTGGGAGGAGATCGACCTGGTGCGGCCCGGAGCCGGCTACGGCTGGCCGTGCTGGGAGGGTGACCAGCCCACGCCCGGCTACGCCGACCTGCCCGGCTGCCGGGGAGTGGTCAACACGCCGCCGCTGTGGAGCTATCCGCACGGGCCGCAGGGGACGAGCGTCACCGGCGGGCTCGTCTACACCGGCTCGTCCTACCCCGAGCAGTACCGGGGCGCCTACTTCTTCGCCGACTACGCCGCCGGCCGGCTCTACAGCCTCCGCTACGACGCCGCGGGCCGGCTGGTCAGCCCACCCGAGCCGGACGGGTTCGGTGCCGGCATCGGGCTGCCGGTCGCCTTCGCCACCGCCGGGAACGGCGACCTCGTGTACGCCGACATCGGCGGCAGCACGCTGAAGCGGCTGGTCCACGTCCCCGGCAACCGGGCGCCGACGGCCGTGGCCACGACCAGCACCGATCCGGTCAGCCGGACGGTCGCCCTCGACGGCGGTGGGTCCAGCGACCTGGACGGCGATCCGCTCACCCACCGCTGGGACTTCGGTGACGGTGCCACCGGCAGCGGGGCGCAGGTCAGCCACACCTACGCGGAGCCCGGCACCACTCCGCTCACCGCCCGCCTGACGGTCACCGACCCGGCCGGGGCCGAGGGGACGACCGACGTCGTCGTGGTGCCCGCCAACGGTGCGCCGGCGCTGACGCTGGCCGCGCCGCCGCCGGACCGGTCCTTCGCGGTCGGTGACCCGGTCGAGGCCACGGCGACCGCCGTCGACCCCGACGACGGGCCGCTCCCCGTCCGGTGGCGCGCCGTCCTGGTCCACTGCAGCGGCGGCTACTGCCACGAGCACCCCGGCGAGTCCTTCGCCGACGGCACCTTCTCCCGGCCGTTCGACGACCACGGCGACGCGACGCACCTCGAGGTCGTGGCCACCGCCACCGACCGGTACGGCGTGCAGGCCGGCGCCCGGTTCACCGCCCTGCCCCGGTTGCGGACGCTGACGCTCGCGGCCACGACCCCCAGCGCGGTCACCGTGAACGGCACCGCCCGCGCGGTCTCCGAGATCACCGTGGGCGCCGCCGTGACGGTGATCGCCCCGGCGGTGGCCGCCGACGCCGTCGCCACCTTCGACCGGTGGGAGGACGGCGGCCTCTCCCGCGAGCGGACGCTGATGATGCCCGACACGGACGTCACGCTCGGCGCCACGTACCTGACCCCGATCGACCGGCGGTTCGCCGCCGAGGAGCCGCTGCGGGCCCTGCTCGGGGAGCCGACGGAGCCCGAGGCGGGGGACGCCGCGCTGCGCTACCGCGGGCACGCCGGCGGCCGGCTGTACTGGACGCCGGGCACCGGTGTGCACGAGGTGCACGGCGAGGTGCTCGCCGGCTATCTCGCCGCCGGCGGGCACGCCCGGTTCGGCGCCCCGCTGACCGACGAGACGCCGACCCCCGACGGCACCGGCCGCTACAGCCACTTCGAGGGCGCCTCGGTCTACTGGACGGCGGCCACCGGCGCGCACGAGGTGCACGGCCTGATCGGCGGGCGGTGGGCGGCGCTGGGCCGGGAGCAGTCCTACCTCGGCTACCCGGTCAGCGACGAGTACGACGTGCCGGGCGGGCGGCGGGGCGACTTCGAGCGCGGCTCCATCACGTTCGACGCCGCGACCGGCCAGGTCGTCGACTTGCCGCGCAGCGGGCCTACTCCGCTCCCCTGAAGTCCGGCTGGCGCTTCTCGGCGAAGGCGCGGACGCCCTCCCGGCCCTCCGGGTCACGGGCGGACTCCTCGATCAGCCGGGCCTCCTCGTCCAGCTGGTCCGCCAGCGAGCGGACCGCGGCCTGCCGCACCAGCGACCGGGTGCGGACCATGGCCCGCACCGGTCCGGCGGCGATGGTCCGGGCGAGGTCCGCAGCCGCAGCGGGGAGCTCGTCGTCCTCGACCAGCCGCGCGACCAGGCCGAAGAGGTGCGCTTCGGCGGCGGTGAGCGTGCCGTTGGTGAGCATCAGCTCCAGCGCCCGGGGTGCGCCGAGAGCTCGGCTCAACGCCCAGGAGCTGCCGCCGTCGGGGGAGAAGCCCAGTGCGCCGTAGCCGGCCCGGATCTTGGTGGACCGGGCGCACACGACGACGTCGCAGGCGCCGAGCAGGCCGATCGCAGCCCCGGCGACCGCACCGTGCACCCCGGCCACCACCGGCACCGGGCAGTAGAGCAGTGCCCGGACCACCTCGTGCCAGGCCGCGGCGAGCGTGGCGACGTGCCCGGGCAGGTCGTCGGCCGCGGCGAACCCGCGCACGTCGCCGCCCACGCAGAAGCGCGGTCCGTTCGCGGTGAGCAGCACCGTGCGGGTTCCCGCCGGCCGGGCGGCCAGGGCGGCCACGAGCTGCTCGGCCATCGGCAGGTCCAGCGCGTTGCCCGACTCCCCGGAGTCGAGCGTCACCCGCCAGACGTCGCCGTCGAGGGCCGTGGCCACCCGGTGCTGGGTCCCTGGACTGCTCATCGGTGTCCTCCTCCGCGCCGGCGCCGCGCCGGCCGCACCGCCACGCTAGGTGCCGGGACGGCGCCCGGCCCACCCCCGGGGTGCGCGGCCCGCCGTCCGGGCTGGCGCCCGTCCAGGGGGCCCGCTCAGAACCAGGAGGGGAACCACATCCGCTGCAGCCACTCGGCGTGCGACAGCGGCTGGCCGGTGAGCACCGGCAGGAAGAAGACGAACGTCATGGCCACGACCGCCAGGTACAGGCAGACGACGCCGAGGCCGAGGTGCCGGCGGAACTCGCCGGCGTCCCGCGGGCCGAGCACGTCCTGCAGGAGCAGGGTCACCGCCAGCACGAAGAACGGCGCCACCGGAGCCATGTAGAAGATGAACATCGTCCGGTCCAGGTTGACGAACCAGGTCAGCCAACCGGCTGCGATGGCCACCGCCACGGTCAGCGCCGCCGGGTCGCGCCGGGCTGCGATCCGCCACACCAGCCAGAGCATCGCCGGGACGAAGGCGAACCAGAGCGTCGGCGTCCCGACCATGAGGATGTAGCGCACCACCTGGTCGCCGGCGGCGTCGGTGATCCCCTGGGGGTTCCAGAGCAGGATCGGCCGGCCGTCGACCAGCCACGACCACGGTCCGGATTCCCACGGGTGCGGCGTCGACAGCCCGTTGTGGAACGCCAGCCACTCGCCGTGCATGTGCCACAGCGACCGCAGGGCGCCGGGCACGACGTCGAACGACGTCTCCGGGTGCTGGTCGGCCCAGTGCCGGCCCTGGCCGGTCCCGGACAGGAACCAGCCGGTGAAGGACGCCAGGTAGGTCAGCACCGGGACGACGGCCAGCGCCCACAGCGCGCCGGGCAGCCCGCGCCGCGCGGCGACCACCGTGGGGCGGCGCACCCCGGCCTCCCGCCAGGCGGCGCGGTCCCAGAACAGCGACAGGACGGCGAAGAACGCCAGGAACCAGACGCCGCTCCACTTCACCGCGCACGCGGCGCCGAACAGCAGGCCGGCGGCGATCCGCCAGCCGCGCGGGCCGAGCCGGAAGCCGGCCGCCGTCGCCCGGTCGGCGCCGTCCCGGACCCGCTGGCGCACCCGGTCCCGGTCGACGACGAGACAGGCCACGGCGCTGACCACGAAGGTCTGCAGGAAGACGTCGAGCAGGCCGATCCGGGAGAGGGTGAAGGAGAAGCCGTCAAGGGCCAGCAACACCCCGGCGACCAGGCCGAGCAGGGTCGAGCCGGTCAGTCGCCGGGTGAGCCGGGTCAGCACGACGACGGCGATGGTGCCGGCCACCGCCGACGGGAGCCGCCAGCCGAACGAGTCGTAGCCGAACACGTGGATGCCGGCCGCGATCAGCCACTTGCCCAGCGGCGGGTGGACGATGAAGGTGTAGCCGCGGTTGTACTCGGTGCCCCAGCGCAGCAGCTCCAGCGCCTCCGGTGGGTAGTACGCCTCGTCGAAGAGCAGGTCACCGGGGTAGTCGAGGTCCCACAACCGGGAGACGAAGGTGGCCAGCCCGAGCACCGCGGTCAGCGCGGCGGCGAGGCGGCGGTCCCGGGGCAGCGGGGGGGTGCCCTGCCGGCGGAGCCGGGGTGG
>JAOPWO010000357.1 GCA_025965635.1 Modestobacter sp.
CCCCGAGCCCCGGACCCGCGACCGCGCCGTCGCCCGAGCCGGCCACCGGTCGCGCCGGCGGGACGTCGCGCGCCGGTCCGGTCGAGGAGCCGTGCCCTGTCATCGGTCGCCTCTCATCGAAAGGGACCCCGCGGCCCCCGTGGGTCCCTTCGCATGCTCAGGGATGCCGCGAAGGCGTCTTCACGCCGCACAGTCCCGGCAGACGAGCTGGTCGCCGCGGGTGGCCGCCAACCGGCTGCGGTGGTGGACCAGGAAGCACCGCGAGCAGGTGAACTCGTCCTCCTGCTTCGGCAGCACCCGGACGGTCAGCTCCTCGTTGGAGAGGTCTGCTCCCGGGAGCTCCAGATTTTCGTTGAAGTCGGTCTCGTCGACATCGACCGAGGACGACTGGGCCTCGGCCCGACGGGCCTTGAGCTCCTCGAGCGAGTCCTCGCCCAGCTCGTCGGCCTCGTTGCGTCGTGGGGCGTCGTAGTCGGTGGCCATGGTGTGCCCCTTCTCTCTGGTTCGCGGGACTCTGCCCGCTTGTTCTGCCGCCTGCGCCCGGAGACGCCTGCGGCCGGTACCGGCCGCGGGGCGGCCGGGGGTCTGTCGCCGGAGGTCGGCGGGCCCACTGGTCGCGGCCTCCGATCTCCCCCGGCGGACGGGTCGTTCGGACACGCGACCCGGCGGTGCGCCCGGTTGCTGACACACCGGCGAGCCCCCCAACGCGGTGCGCGCCTGGTTTGTGCCCGGGACCGAGCGGTGGCACCTGCCGGGCACGACGGTGGTTGGACGACCACAGGGCGCCAGAGGCTACCCTGCCGCCGATGACCACCATCGCGGGAGCAGATCCGGGCACCGTCGGGCCGTACCTGGCCACCGCGCTGGGGCAGGACCGATGGCGCTCGGTGGACGTCGAGCTGATCGCCGCCGGGATGTCCAACCTCACCTACGTCGTGACCCCCGCGGGCGGCTCGGCCGACGACGCCGTGATCCTCCGGCGGCCGCCGACGGGGGCGGTGCTGGCCACGGCGCACGACATGGTCCGCGAGCACCGGGTCATCACGGCGCTGGGCGGCACCCCGGTGCCGGTGCCCCGCACGCTGCACCTGTGCACCGACACGACGGTGCTGGGCGCCCCGTTCTACGTCATGGAACGCGTCGTCGGCGTCCACGTCGTCGACCAGCTGCCACCCGGGTACGCCGACGAGCCGGCCCAGCGGCGCGAGATCGCCGACGGGCTGGTCGACGTGCTGGGCGACCTGCACGCCGTCGACCCAGCGGCCGTCGGCCTGGCCGACTTCGGCCGACCGGAGGGCTTCCTGCAGCGGCAGGTGCGGCGCTGGACCACCCAGTGGGAGGCCACCCGCGACACCGACCGACCGGAGCTGGACGCCCTGGCCGCCCGGCTCGCCGGGACGGTCCCGGAGACCCGGCGGACCGGCATCACCCACGGCGACTACCGCCTGGACAACTGCCTGCTCGACCCGCAGGTGCGCGGCCGGATCCGGGCGGTGCTGGACTGGGAGATGTCCACCCTGGGTGATCCGCTGACCGACCTCGGGATGCTCTTCGTCTACTGGCCGCAGGCGGGCGAGGCCACCGCGAGCGTCCCGGGCGTCAGCACGCTCCCCGGGTTCCCCACCCGCTCGGAGCTGGCCGCGCGCTATGCCTCCCGCACCGGCGCCGACCTCGAGGCGCTGCCCTGGTACGTCGCCTTCGCCTGGTTCAAGTTCGCCGCGATCGTGGCCGGCATCGTGGCCCGGTCCGCCGCGGGGGCGATGGCCGGCAAGGACATCAGCGGCTACGCCGAGCGGATCGGCCCCTGCGTGGAACGGGGACGCGCCGCACTCGACGACGGTGCGCTCTAGGCCTTCCCCACGCCGCTAGAGTCCGCTCCGACATCCGGCCCCCGTCCGGTCGGTTCCGAGCCCTCCCGGCGGGTCCGCCGTCCGACGCCCGCCGCCGACCCTCCGAGCGGAGTGCACCGTTGAGCGAGTCCAGCGATCGGCCCCCGGTGCGCGCCCGTAGCGGCCGCCGGCCGGTGCCCGCGCTGATCTTCCTGCTGGTGCTCGCACTGGCCGCGATGGCCGTGTGGTGGAACGTGCTGTCCCGCGACGCCGCGATGGACCAGGCCCAGGCAGCTGCGTGCGACTCGGCGGAGGAGGCCCCGCCGTCGCTGGACCCCACCACCGTCACGCTGCGCGTGTTCAACGCCACCCCCACCGCCGGCCTGGCGACCACCGTCGCCGAGGCGCTGCAGGCCCGCGGCTTCGTGGTGTCCGAGATCGGCAACGACCCGAACCCCGACCTCGAGGTCACCGGGGTCGGCGAGCTGCGGTACGGCCGGCGGGGCGCCGAGACCGCCGAGTTCGTGGCGGTGTTCCTGCCGCAGGTCGGGGAGCGAGCCGACACCCGCGCCGACGGGATCGTCGACGTCGTCCTCGGGCCGGACTTCCAGCAGCTCGCCCCGGCCGAGGAGGTGGCGTCGGCGCTCGCCCCGGCCGCCGGCGCCGCGGCAGCCTGCTGAGGGTCCTTCCTCAGGAAGGAGCGTGCAGCCGCTCGATCAGCTCGACCAGCGGCGCCGCGATGCTCGCGGCCGCCGCGACCGCCATCGGCTCGGCGAACGGCCGGCCACCGATCCCGGTGACCACCAGCCCGGCCTCGCTGGCGACCAGCGCACCGGCCGCGTGGTCCCAGGGCTTGAGGTCCAGCTCGTAGTAGGCGTCCACCCGGCCGGCGGCGGCCGAGCACAGGTCGAGCGACGCGCACCCGTTGCGCCGGATGTCGCGCACGCGGGGCAGCAGCTCGGCGACGACGGCGCCCTGCGCGCGGCGCTGCTCGACCCCGTAGCCGAACCCGGTGGCCACCAGCGTGCGGTCCAGGTCGGCCGGCGCGCTGCCGCTCAGCCGGGACGGCGCCGCCCCCGGCACGGTCAGCCAGGCGCCCCGCCCGCGGACGGCGGTGAACAGCTCGCCGGTGGGCACGTTGAGGACGACGCCGACCTCGGCCCGGCCGTCGACCTCGGCGGCGATGGAGACGGCGTAGCTGGGCAGGCCGTAGAGGAAGTTGACCGTCCCGTCGATCGGGTCGACCACCCAGCGCACCCCGCTGGTCCCCTCCCGCGCGGCACCCTCCTCGCCGAGGACGCCGTCGTCCGGACGTACGTCGAGCAGCCGCCGGACGATGAGCTCCTCGCTGGCCGTGTCGACCAGGGTCACCACGTCCACCGGGCTGGACTTGGTCCCGACCTGGTCGCCCGCGGAGCTCCGGCCCGCCCGGACCAGCAGCGCCGCCTCCTCGGCCGTGGCGCGGGCCAGGCCGAGCAGCTGGGAGGGCAGGTCGGCGGCGGTGTCCCCGGGCGGAGGTGTGGTCACAGCCAGCGATCCTGCCCGACACCCGCCCGCCCGGGAGGGTCGGTCACTAGCCTGTCCGCGTGCAGGGCTTCGGAGTGGACATCGGTGGCAGCGGCATCAAGGGCTGCGTGGTCGACCTGGACAAGGGCGAGCTGGTCGGGGAGCGCGTGCGCATCCCCACCCCCCGGCCGGCACTTCCGGACCCGGTCTACGGCGTGGTGGGCGACATCGTCGGTCAGTTCGACTGGACCGGGCGCATCGGCGTCACCTATCCGGGGGTGATGAAGCACGGGGTGGCCTTCACCGCGGCGAACATGGACTCCAGCTGGATCGGCACCGACATGGCCGCGGGGCTGGAGGCGGTGATCCCCGGCACGGTGCAGACCCTCAACGACGCCGACGCCGCCGGACTGGCCGAGATGCAGTACGGCGCCGGCCGGGGCGAGCGCGGCCTGGTGCTGATGCTCACCTTCGGCACCGGCATCGGCAGCGCGCTGTTCATCGACGGGATCCTGGTGCCCAACACCGAGCTCGGGCACATCGAGGTGGACGGCAAGGACGGCGAGGCCCGGGCGTCCGCCGCGGCCCGGGAACGGGAGGACCTCTCCTACCCGCAGTGGGCCAAGCGCGTCGACCGGTACCTCGACACCCTCGAGCGCGGCATCTGGCCGGATCTGATCATCGTCGGCGGCGGGGTGAGCAAGAAGGCTTCCAAGTGGGTGCCGCTGCTGTCCACGCGCACCCGGGTGGTGCCGGCCGAGCTGCTGAACGACGCCGGCATCGTGGGCGCGGCCCTCGCCGCGGAGCAACGCATCGGGCAGTGACGTCGCGGCGGCGCCGTTGCGGCGGCGACGCTCCGTGACACCGCTCGTCCGGCCGCGGCGGCCGCCCCGGGTCCCGGTCCTGATCAGGGCCCTGGTGGGAGTCCACCCGGAGGGGGCAGGCAGGAACCGGTGGACCGGCGCGTATGCGCCGTTACAATGGAGCAGACCCACCTCGTCTCGCCCCCAGCCAACAGGTCATCCCCCGCCTCCCGCCCGGTGAAACACGCGCCGGTCAGGGCGCCGGATCCGGCTCCTGGAGACGACACGGGGCCGCTGCCCGCGGGCCAGACGGCCCTCGAGGAACGCACCGCAGTACGGGAAGGAACACTGAGTGCCCGCCGACCAGCCAGGACCGGAAGCAACCGCTGTGAGCAGCACGAGCAGCCGGAGGACGGTCGCCGCCCGTTCGGCAGCCCCGTCGCAGTCCACGGCTCCGGTCACCAAGGCCGCCCCCGCGAAGAAGGCGGCGGCCAAGAAGGCTGCCCCCTCGACCGCGACGAAGGCGACCGGCGCCCGCAAGCCCAGCATCAGCCCCTCCCCCGGCACGGGTGAGGGCACCGTCCTGACCGCGGTCGCCTCCGACGGCGGCACCGTCGCCGTCGTGGACGCCGGCTCCCAGGGCCTCAAGCTCGACGAGTCGGTCGTGACCGGCAAGGACGGCGTGGCCGTCGCCGACGTCGCCGACGAGAAGGCCGAGGGCGAGGGCCCGGAGTTCGAGTGGGACGACGAGGAGGAGTCGGAGGCGCTGCGGCAGGCCCGCAAGGACGCCGAGCTCACCGCGTCGGCCGACTCCGTCCGGGCCTAC
>JAOPWO010000359.1 GCA_025965635.1 Modestobacter sp.
CAGGTGCTGGTCTGCGGGGACGACGACGTCGACCTGCCCGCCGCGCTCGACGCGCTGGCCGACCGCGGCCTGGTCCAGCTGGTCTGCGAGGGCGGCCCGGCGCTGTTCCGGGCGGCCGTGGGCGCCGGCGTCGTCGACGAGCTGGACCTGTCGATCGCGCCGCTGCTGGTCGGCGGGGCGCCCGGGCTGCTCGGTGCGGTGGGCCTTCCGGACCCGGTGCGGGCGATGCTGACCCAGGTGCTCACCGAGGACGACGTCCTGTTCACCCGCTGGTCGGTGCGCCCGTGAGCAGCGAGCCGCCGTTCGACCGGGCCGTCGCCGCCGCGCGGATCGCCGGCTTCCCGCGGCGGGCGCTGGACCGGCCCGACCTGCGGCACGCCGCCGTCGCGGTCTGCGTGACGCAGGTCGACGGGCGCTGGTGCCTGCTGGTCACCCGCCGTGCGCCGGGGCTGCGGGCGCACGCCGGCCAGTGGGCGCTGCCGGGTGGCCGGGTCGACCCCGGGGAGTCCGCCGTCGACGGGGCGCTTCGCGAGCTCCGGGAGGAGGTCGGCCTGGTGCTCGGACCCGAGTCCGTCCTGGGGCTGCTGGACGACTACGGCACGCGCTCGGGGTACGTGATGACCCCGGTCGTGTGCTGGGCCGGGCCGACCGGGGAGCTGACCGCCGCCGAGGCGGAGGTGGCCGAGATCCACCACGTGCCGCTCGACGAGCTGGACGTGCCGCCCCGGTTCGTCCACATCCCGGAGTCCGACGCACCGGTCATCCAGTTGCCGCTGCTGGGCGGGTTCGTGCACGCGCCGACCGCGGCGGTCGTCCACCAGTTCTGCCAGGTGGCCTGCCGGGGCCTGCCCACCCGGGTCGCCCACCTCGAGCAGCCCGTGTTCGCCTGGCGCTGAGCTCGCGGACTACCGTGCCGGCATCGGTCGCACCGCTCAGCCGAGGGGAGGCCCGGCCATCCCGCCTGCCAAGGTGGTCCTGTCCCTCGACGTGCCCGGCGGCGCGCTGGCCGGCGTGGCCGCGGCCGCGCGGTCCGTCGAGGACGCCGGTCTCGACGGTGTCTTCGCGGCGGAGCTGACGTCGGACCCGCTGCTGCAGCTCACGGTCGCCGCCGGGGTCACCTCCCGGATCGACCTGGGCACCAACCTGCTGGTGGCCTTCGCGCGCTCGCCCATGACACTGGCCGTGCAGGCCCGCGCCGTGCAGGACTACAGCCGAGGCCGGCTGGTCCTCGGGCTGGGGAGCCAGATCAAGCCGCACATCGAGCGGCGCTACTCCATGCCGTGGAGCTCGCCCGCCGCGCGGATGGCGGAGTTCGTGTCGGCGATGCGGGCCATCTGGCACGCCTGGGCGACCGGGGAGGCGCTCGCATTCCGCGGTGACTTCTACACCCACACCCTGATGACGCCGATGTTCACGCCGCCGACGCTGTTCCCCGACCCGACGGTGCTGGTCGCCGGGGTGGGGCCGAGGATGACCGAGACGGCGGGTGCGGTCGCCGACGGGCTGCTCGTCCACCCCTTCACCACCGAGCGCTACCTGCGCGAGGTCAGCGTCCCCGCGCTCGCCCGCGGCGCGGCCACCCGCACCGCCGGTCCCGGCCTCCCGGAGGTCGTCGACTCCACGTTCGTGGTCACCGGCCGGACCGAGGAGGAGCTGGCTGCCGCCACCCGGCGGGTCCGCGAGCAGCTCGCCTTCTACGGCTCGACCCCGGCCTACCGCCCGGTGCTCGAGCTGCACGGCTGGGGCGGGCTCGGCGACGAGCTGAACCGGCTGTCCCGCAGCCGGGCGGCCGACCGGTGGACGGCGATGGGTGACCTCGTGGACGACGAAGTGCTGGCCACCTTCGCCGTCGTCGCCGAACCGGACGCCGTTGCCGCCCTGCTCGCCGAGCGCGGCGCCGGTGTCGTGACCCGGTACTCGGTCAACGGCCTCGGCGTGCCCGACCCCGGGCTGCTGCTGCAGATCGCCACCGAGCTCAAGCGCATCGTGGGCGGTGACGCGGCCTCGGGCTGGGCGGGCGGTGACCCAGCCGGACCCGATGGATGATCCAGCGAGCTGACGGGCCGTGGTCGAGCTTCCCCGCCGAGCTGTCCACGGTGCTCGACCTGGGGCGCGGCACCGCGTCCTTCCGGCTCGGCCGGGCCTGACCTGGCGGGACAAGCTGCCGCCCACCGTCGCGCGCACCGCAGCCGAGGTCACCGGCCCGGTCGAGGCCGCACTGCTCCCCGAGGCCCACCGGCTCTCGGTGCACCGGCTGCGTGACCGCGCCACCGAGCTGGTGCTGGCACCGGACGCCGCAGCCGCCGACGAACGCCGCACGGAGGCGGAACGGACCGCCGACGTCCGCCTCTACCCCTCCCCGACCGACGGGAGGGCGACGCTGGCCGCCGACCTCCCCACCGAGGAGGCCGTCGAGTGCTTCGACGTGGTCGACCAGCTCGCGAGGATGCTCGAGACCGACGGTGACGACCGCCCGATCGGGGCACTGCGCGCGCACGTGCTGTCCCTGCTGGTCCGCCGCCCGGCGGACAACTGGCTGCCGCAGGTGTGCGCCGACGTCACGATCACCGCCGACCTGTCCGCCCTGGCCGGGACGTCCAGCGCACCGGGCGAGGTGGGCGGCTGCCGATCACCGCCGCCCACGTCCGCGAACTGCTCGCCCGGGTCAGCGCGCTCGGCCTCACCGCCCCCGAGCGCGGCTGCCGCACCCACCCCGGCGCAGCATGCGGCTGCCCGATCACCGGGCCGCCACCGCCAACTGAGCACTACGGGCCGACGGACCGGCAGCGGGCCTTCGTCACCACCCGCGACCGGCGGTGCCGGTTCCCCAGCTGCGGACAACGCGTCGGCTGGACCGATCTCGACCACGTCACCGCCCATCCACGGCGCCCGTGCCCGAACCGCCCATGCCCGCGGCCGGCCCGGTCGTCGGCCGCTCGGACTGCTTGACTGACGCCATGGACCTGCCCGTTCTCCCGCCGGTCAAGCCGATGCTGGCCAAGCCCGCGGCGGAGCTGCCCACCGGCGCCGGCCTGTACTACGAGCCGAAGTGGGACGGTTTCCGCTGCATCGTGTTCCGTGACGGGGACGAGGTGGAGCTGGGCAGCCGCAACGAGCGCCCGCTGACCCGGTACTTCCCCGAGGTCGTCGAGGCGGTCAAGGCGCAGCTGCCCCAGCGGTGCGTGGTGGACGGCGAGATCGTCGTCCCGCGCGGTGACCGGCTGGACTTCGAGTCGCTGCTGCAGCGGATCCACCCCGCGGCGTCGCGGGTGGACCGGCTGGCCGCGGAGACGCCGGCGTCCTTCGTCGCCTTCGACCTGCTCGCCCTCGGCGACGAGTCGCTGCTGGAGACCCCCTTCGCCGAGCGGCAGGCCCGGCTGCGCGGAGCACTGGCCGGAGCTCAGGCGCCGGTGTACGTCACGACGGTCACCCAGGACGTCGCGACCGCGCGGCGGTGGTTCGCCGAGTTCGAGGGCGCGGGTCTGGACGGCGTCATCGCCAAGAGCGCCGACCTGCCCTACGCCCCCGACCAGCGGCTGATGACCAAGGTCAAGCACGTGCGCACCGCCGACTGCGTCGTGGCCGGGTTCCGCTGGCACAAGAGCGGCCCGGTGGTGGGCTCGTTGCTGCTCGGGCTGTACGACGACGCCGGCACGCTGCAGCACATCGGGGTGGCGGCGTCCTTCACCATGGCCCGACGCGCCGAGCTGGTCGAGGAGCTCGCCCCCTACCGGGCGGACGCGCTCGGCGGCCACCCCTGGCAGGACTGGGCCGACGCGCAGGTCGAGGCCGGCGCGGAGGGTGCAGCCGAACACCGGATGCCGGGGGCCACCAGCCGCTGGAACGCCGGCAAGGACCTCTCCTGGGTGCCGCTGCGGCCCGAACTGGTGGTGGAGATCAAGTACGACCAGCTGGAGGGCAGCCGGCTGCGGCACACCGGACACTTCCTGCGCTGGCGGCCGGACCGCGACGCGGCCTCGTGCACCTACCACCAGCTCGACGTCCCGGTGCGCTACGACCTCGCCGAGGTCCTCGGCGGCTGAGCCGGTGCCGACCGTCCCGCCGACCGTTACCCTCGGTGATCGTGACCGTCACCCGCCGCCTGCTGGCCGCCGCCGCACTCGTCCCGGCCACCGTGCTCGCCCTGGTGAGCTGCACGTCCTCCGACGGGGACGACGCTGCGCCCCCGAGCTCGAGCGCCGCCCCGACGACGGCAACGGCCGACGAGATCGACTGGACCGACTGCGACGCCCAGATCTCGACCATCATCGCCGGCCGGCCGGGCGCCGACCGCGACCTGGCGTTCTCCTGCGGGACGACGACGGTACCGGTGGACCACGCCGACCCCGGCGGCCCGACGCTGCAGCTGTTCCTGGTCCGGGCGGTCCTCGCGGGGCAGACCGACCGGCGCGGTTCGCTGCTGGTGAACCCCGGCGGGCCCGGGATGTCGGCCACCGATGCGGCAGTGCAGTCGGCGCTCACCCTGCCGGTCGACCTGCTGAACCGGTTCGACGTGGTGGGTCTCGACCCGCGAGGTGTCGGGCTGTCCACGCCGGTGGAGTGCATCAGCGACCAGCAGAAGGACACGATCACCGCGGCCGAGCCCCGGCCGACCACCGCGGAGCAGTTCGACGCCGCCGTGGCGCTGGCCGACCAGGTCGCCGCCGGCTGCGCCGAGCAGTACGACACCACGCTCGGCGCCTTCAACACCGTGGCCACGGCCCGGGACATGGACCTGGTCCGTCAGGCCCTCGGTGACGAGCAGCTGACCTACCTCGGCTACTCCTACGGCACCACGCTGGGCTCGACCTACGCCGAGCTGTTCCCCGACCGGGTGCGGGCTCTCGTGCTCGACGGCGCGGTGGACCCCGACGCCGACCCGCGCGCCGACGCCGAGGCGCAGGCCAAGGGGCTCGAGGACGCCTTCACCGCCTTCGCCGCCAACTGCACCGGGCTGGTCGGTGGCTGCCCCCTCGGCGGCGACCCCCGGCTGTTCCTGAACGACGTGCTCGCCCAGGCGGCAGCCGCGCCGATCCCGAGCACCCGGCCCGGCGAGACCCGGCAGGCGACCCCCGGCCTGGTGCTCAGCGGCGTGCGCTCGGCGTTGTACCAGCCCAGCCGCTGGCCGCAGCTGGCGCAGTCGCTGGCCAGTGCCCGGAACGGCGACTCGGCCGGCATCCTCACCCTGGCCGACACCTACAGCGGCCGGAACGCCGACGGCACGTACAGCAACGTCATCGACGCCGACCTGACGATCACCTGCGCCGACACCGACACCGACGCCGAGGTCACCGACGCCGAGGTCCGCGCCCTGGCGGCCGACTGGAACGCCGCGTACCCGCTGTTCGGCGCTGAGGCCGCGACCAGCCTCTACACCTGCTCGGTCTGGGACGCCCCTCGCACGCCGCTGCCCGAGCGCGACGCCGAGGGCAGCGCGCCGATCCTCGTCGTCGGCACCCGGGGCGACCCGGTCACCCCGCTGCAGGGTGCCATCGACCTGGCCGAGGACCTGACGAGCGGAGTGCTCCTCACCTGGGACGGGAGCGAGCACACTGCCTACCCCAAGACCGATTGCGTGACCGGGGCGGTCAACGCGTACCTGATCGACCTGGTCGTCCCTGCCGAGGGGACCACCTGCCCGGCGTGAGGACGCGCTGACGCCCGCTGACCGCTCGCGGTCCGCCTGACCGATCGGAACTGCATGGCCAGCAGCAAGGACGCCGCCGTCCTGGACGTCGACGGTCACGAGGTGCGGGTGAGCAACCCGGAGAAGCCGTACTTCGCCGACCTCGGCATCCGCAAGATCGACGTCGTCGAGTACTTCATCGCCGTCGGGCCGGGCATCCTGTCCGCGCTGCGGGACCGGCCGACGACGCTGGAGCGCTGGCCGGGTGGGGTCTTCGAGGCGGCGCGGATCTCCACCCGGGTGGACAACACCGGCGACGCGTTCTACCAGAAGCGGGTGCCGAAGAACGCCCCCGACTGGGTGCCGACGGCGCACATCACGTTCCCCAGCGGGCGCACGGCGGACGAGATCGCGCCGGACTCGGTCGCCGTCGTGGCGTGGTGCGCCAACCTGGGGACGCTGACGTTCCACCCGTGGCCGGTGTCGAAGAGCGACGTCGAGCAACCCGACCAGATCCGGATCGACCTGGACCCGCAGCCGGGCACCGACTTCTCCGACGCGGTGTGGGTGGCGCCGCACGTGCGGGAGCTGCTGCACGAGTTCGGCATGCAGGGGTGGCCCAAGACCTCCGGCGGCCGCGGCGTGCACATCTACGTGCCGATCCAGCCGCGGTGGGCGTTCCCGGAGGTGCGCCGGGCGGTGATCGCCTTCGGCCGCGAGCTGGAACGCCGC
>JAOPWO010000370.1 GCA_025965635.1 Modestobacter sp.
ACAGGACGGCCACCATCCAGGAGCCTCTGCCCCACACCACCTGGATCTACGAGATGGACCGGGCGAAGAACACCGTCACCTTCGTCGCCCGGCACAGCGACCTGAGCATCGAGCTGCCGGTCGAGCCGATGCTGGGCACGGTCGGCGTCGCCCCGGCCGGCAACGAGGTGCGCAGCTCCCTGGTGCCCGACGCCTTCGGCGGGAACATGGACACCCCGCAGATGCGCCCCGGGTCCACCTGCTACCTGCGGGTCAACGTCGAGGGCGCGCTGTTCTCCCTGGGCGACGGCCACTACCGCCAGGGAGAGGGGGAGGCCTGCGGCACGGCGGTCGAGGGCGCGATGACGACGACCGTGATCGTCGAGCTGGTCAAGGGCGCGGACTCCGCCGGAGGCCCGGCCTGGCCGCGGCTCGAGGACGACACGCACTGGATGACCGTCGGGTCCAGCCGGCCGCTGGAGGACGCCTGGCGGATCGGCCAGACCCAGCTCGTCCGCTGGTTCCAGGAGCTGTACGGCCTGCACGCGATGGATGCCTACCAGCTGCTCTCGCAGATCTCCGAGGTGCCGATCGCCAACGTGGTCGACGCCAACTACTCCGCCGTCGTCAAGGCCCGCAAGTCGCTGCTGCCGGCCGCGTCGGCCTACGGCGGGCTGCACGACGACCTCCGCCACCGCGCCGCCGCACTCCGCTGACCCCCATCCGGAAGGAACTCCCGTGGATCTCCAGCTGACCGACTCCCGTGTGCTCGTGACCGGGGGCACCCGCGGTATCGGCCGCGCCATCGTCGAGGCGTTCGCCGCCGAGGGCGCCCGCGTCGAGTTCTGCGCCCGCAGCGCCGACGTCTGTGCCACCACCGCGGCCGCCGTCGGCGACGGGGTCACCGGCACGGCGGTCGACGTCGGCGACGCCGCCGCCCTGGCCGGCTGGGTCGAGGCGGCCGCCGGCCGGCTCGGGGGCATCGACGTGGTGGTGTCCAACGTCAGCGCGCTGGCGATCGGGGACGGCGAGGAGAACTGGCGGGCCTCCTTCGAGGTGGACCTCATGGGCACGGTGCGGCTGGTCACCGCGGCGCTGCCCTACCTGACCGAGAGCCGCGGGTCGGTCGTGGCGATCTCCAGCGTCTCCGGCCGCGAGATCGACTTCACCGCCGGTCCGTACGGCGTCATGAAGGCCGCGATCGTGCACTACGTGCAGGGGCTGGCGTACCAGCTGGCCGGGACCGGCGTGCGGGCGAACACCGTGTCGCCGGGCAACACGTACTTCGAGGGCGGGGTGTGGCAGCAGATCGAGACCGGTCAGCCGCAGCTGTTCGCCGACGCGCTGGCGCTGAACCCGACCGGCCGGATGGGGAGGCCGGAGGAGATGGCCCGCGCCGTGGTGTTCCTGTCCAGCCCGGTGTCCAGCTTCACCAGCGGGACGAACCTGGTCGTCGACGGCGCCCTGACCCGCGGCGTGCAGCTCTGAGCTGAGGGCGACGCCGAGGCCGGGGCTTGTCCGGGTCGGGCGGCAGGGTCATGCTCGCGCGGCATGGACGTCGTGTGTGTCGGGGGCGGCCCGGCGGGGCTCTACTTCGCGATCTGCGCCAGGAAACTGCCCGGGGACCACACGATCCGGGTCATCGAGCGGGACCCGCCCGGCGCGACGTCCGGCTGGGGCGTCACCTACCCGGACCGGATGCTGGACATGATGTTCACCCGCGACCCGCAGAGCGCCCGGGAGATCCGGGCGCGGTCGGTCACCTGGTACGAGCAGGAGTGGCGGCTGGGCGGCGAGTCCGCCTACGTGCCGCACGCCCGCTCCAGCCTCGAGCGCGCCGCCCTGCTGGAGGTGCTCGGCCGGCGGGCGGCCGAGCTCGGCGTGGACGTGCAGTACGGCCGGGAGGTCGCCGACCCCGCGGAGTTCGCCGACGCCGACCTGGTGGTCGCCGCCGACGGCGTGGGCAGCGTCGTGCGCCGGCGGTCCGGGGACGCCTTCGGGACGACGACCGACCGCGGCCGCAACCGGTTCATCTGGCTCGGCACCGACCACGTCTTCCCGCGCATCACGTTCGCCTTCGAGCGCACCCCGGCCGGCTGGATGTGGATGCACGCCTACCCGTCGAGCACCACCTCCAGCACCTGCGTCGTCGAGTGCTCGCCGGAGACCTGGCAGGGGCTGCAGCTGGACACCCTGCCCAGCGACGAGGGCCTCCGCGTGCTGGAGGCGGTCTTCTCCGACGTGCTGGCCGGCGGGCGGCTGCTCGGCCAGCCGCGCGCCGAGCCGTCGCGCTGGCAGCGCTTCCAGCACCTCACGAACCGGACGTGGTGCTCGGGGAACGTGGTCCTGGCCGGCGACGCGGCGCACGCCGCGCACTTCACCCTGGCGTCGGGGACCAGGCACGCGCTGACCGACGCGGTCACCCTCGCCGACTCGCTGCGATCGCTGCCCGACCTGTCCGAGGCGCTGCACCGGTACGACGGGCACCGCCGGGAGCGGGCCGGGCGGGCGGTCGCCTCCGGACGCCGCCGGGCCGAGCAGTGGGAGCACCTGGACGCCGTCCTCGACCGGGACGTGCACCGCTTCGTCCAGGCGATGAACGGGCACGCCGACGCGGACCCTCGCCGGCCGCGGCCGCTGTACCGGGCCACCCAGGCGGCTCC
>JAOPWO010000399.1 GCA_025965635.1 Modestobacter sp.
AGGTCACCGAGTCCGGGCACTTCCACTTCGACAAGGTGGCGCTCACGCATCCGGCGGCGACCCCGGTCCCGCTGTACACCGGTGTGGTCAACGAGCGTGGGCTGCGCCTGTCGGGCGAGATCGCGGACGGCACCATCCTCTCCACGCTCGCGAGCCCTGCCTACGTCCGGTGGGCACGAGGACACGTCGACGCCGGTGCGAGCGTCGGGGGGCGCACGGATCACCGCCTGGTGACCTACGCGCTCTTCTCCGTGGACGCCGACGGGGCGGTGGCCAAGCAGGCGGTGCGCGAGTCGATCGCCTTCTACCTCGCAGCCATGCCGAACAACGCGCTCTCCATCACCTACGGCATCCGCGACGAGCTGGCCTCGCTGCTGGCCGAGGTGGGGGCCGAGGGTCTCGCCGACGCCATGCCCGACTCCTGGGTGGAGGACCTCGCCGTGGCGGGAGAGCCGGACGAATGCGCCGAGAAGTTGCGCAGACTCCTCGATGCCGGGTCCGACGCGGTCGGCCTGTGGCTCTTCCCGGCCCCCGATGCCCGGCGCATCGCCACCCTCACCGCCCGCGAGGTGCTTCCCCGGCTCTGACCGGACCGCACCGCCCTGCATACGACCGACGAATCGAGGGACACCCATGACCCACCGCGTCTTCTTCCTCAACAAGCTGCGCCCCGGCGTGGACCCGAGCGACTACGAGGACTGGATCCGCCGTACCGACTACCCGGTGGCTCGCCGCAGCCCGGCCATCCGGAGCTACGACGTCACCCGGATCGACGGCACGCTGGACGGGATGGGCGTACCCACGATCAGCTACCTGGAGGTGATCGAGGTGACCGATCTGGAGGAGTACCGGGCGGCGGGGAAGACCCCTGAGTTCGTGGAGCTCCTCGAGGAGTGGGCCACGTACGTGGAGCTCGACGAGGCGCTGCACGGGCCCGTCATCGACTGAGCGCGGTCCGCGTCGGCCGGCCGCCGGGACGGTCGACCGGCGCGGTCGCGCCCGGGGACGGATCACCGGCCGCCTGCACCTCCGCTACCGGGCCCACGCCGCCAGGGTCACCGACGTCTGAGGAAGTCACTCACTGTGCGCACTGCTCCAGCTCCCGGGCCGCTCTCCCCGTCCGCTTCCGCGATCCGCCGTGCGCTGTCCCGGGCTGAGCGGGGGGTGTCGCTGGACGGGGTGGAGGCGGAGACGTTGCTGCATGCCCGGGGGGTGGCGGTGGGTGAGCCGTTGGACCGGTTGCTGGTCGCGGCTGGGCGGGTGCGGGATGCGGGGCTGGTGTCGGCTGGGCGGTCGGGGGTGGTCACCTACAGCCGCAAGGTGTTCATCCCGTTGACCCATCTGTGCCGGGATCGTTGCCACTACTGCACGTTCGTGACCACGCCGGGGGGGTTGCGGGCGGCGGGCAGGGCGCCGTTCCTGTCTCCCGATGAGGTGCTGGGCATCGCCCGGGCCGGTGCTGCGCTGGGCTGCAAGGAGGCGCTGTTCACCCTGGGTGACCGCCCGGAGGACCGGTGGCCGGTGGCCGCGCAGTGGCTGGAGGAGCACGGTTTCGACTCGACCCTGGGCTATCTGCGGGCGATGGCGATCCGGGTGCTGGAGGAGACCGGTCTGCTGCCGCACCTCAATCCCGGGGTGTTGTCGTGGGAGGAGATCCAGCGGCTGAAGCCGGTGGCGGCGTCGATGGGGATGATGCTGGAGACCACCGCGACCCGGCTGTGGTCGACGCCGGGGGGCCCGCACTTCGGCTCGCCGGACAAGGAGCCGCGGGTGCGGCTGCGGGTGCTGGAGGACGCCGGCCGTTCCGCGGTCCCGTTCACCACCGGGGTGCTGCTGGGTATCGGGGAGAGCTACGCCGAGCGGGTCGAGGCGATCGGGGCGATCCGGGCCTCGGCGCGGCGGCACCAGCACGTCCAGGAGGTGATCGTGCAGAACTTCCGGGCCAAGCCGCGCACCGCGATGGCCGCGCACGAGGACCTGGACCTGCAGGAGTACGTCGCCGCGGTGGCGGTGACCCGGCTGCTGCTGGGCCCGGCCGCCCGGGTGCAGGCCCCGCCGAACCTGTCTGACTCCACCGAGCTCGGTCTGCTGCTGCGGGCCGGGGTCGACGACTGGGGTGGGGTCTCACCGCTGACCCCCGACCACGTCAACCCCGAGCGGCCCTGGCCGAACATCGACGCGCTCGCGGCGCTGTCGGCCGAGGCCGGGTTCTCCCTGCGCGAGCGGCTGGCCGCCCAGCCCGGCTACGTGCTGGCACCCGAGCCGTGGCTGGACCCCCGGGTCCGGCCGCACGTGTTCGCCCTCGCCGGGCCCGACGGGCTCGCGGTGGAGGGGCGGCTGCCGGTGGGGCTGGCCTGGCAGGAACCCGACGAGGCCTGGACGTCCACCGGCCGCACCGAGCTGCACGTGGAGATCGACACGATCGGGCGCACCGGTGACCGGCGCAGCGACTTCGACGCCGTCTACGGCGACTGGGAGCAGCTGCGCGAGGCCACCGTCTCCGCCCGCGACGGGCACTCCACCGCGCTGGCCGCCGGCGACCCGGCGGTGCACGCGGCCCTGCGGCACGCCGAGGCCGACCCGGCCGGGTTGTCCGACGCGGAGTACCTGGCGCTGCTGGGCGCCGACGGCACCGACCTCGACGCCCTCGCCGCACTCGCCGACGACGTCCGCCGCCAGGTCAACGGCGAGGACGTCACCTACGTGGTGAACCGGAACATCAACTTCACCAACGTCTGCTACACCGGCTGCCGGTTCTGCGCCTTCGCCCAGCGGCGCACCGACGCCGACGCGTACACCCTGTCCATGCAGCAGGTCG
>JAOPWO010000407.1 GCA_025965635.1 Modestobacter sp.
GGCCGAGCGGGCCGCCCAGCTCGCGGTCGAGGACCAGTCGATCGACGCCACCGACGTGCAACTCGCGTACGCACCGGCCGGGGCGGGCTGCGACGCCGCGGGCAGCTACGCGCCGACGCTGACGCCGGGGGAGGAGTTCTCCGTCTGCGTCACCGTGACCGTGTGCATCCCGCTGCTGCCGGAGTTCATCGACGCCAACACCGCCACCGGCCAGTTCGTCGTCGAACGCGACCGCTACGTCGACGGCTGAATTCATCTTCTGATCGACCGCGCCGGGCGCGGCGTGCCGACCGCCGTGGCCGTCGTGGACTGCGAGATCTGAGAGCTGATACAGCGTTACGGGGCTCGATCCGTTCACCGCTCCACCCACTCAGGTGACCTGACCAACCGGTTCATGTCCCAGCCGTTAGGCGCCGGCCGGAGCCGATCGGCACGGAAGTACCAAAGCGCCTGAGGCAGTTTGTCCGATGTGTGAGGCATACCGCCGATCAAGGGCAGCCTCGCCACGCGGACGCGCACCCTGGGGAGGGCTGAGCCGGTTTCGGGCGTGGCGCGATGCTTGCCACGCCTGGTCCAACGATTTCGGCGTCGGGCTCGGGAACTTCCCTGAAGGGATTTGGGTTCGACCGCGCGTGAGGCTGGCACCTCAGCCGCGAGTCAGCGTCGTGCTTGCCAGTCGGCACTGTGCGCGTTGGACACATTGCCCGGTCGGATGCCACAGAAATCGTAGCCTGGCGGCTCTAGTTCAATGTTGAAGTTAAAACAGCCCTGGATCACAAAGCCTTCTCCGCTCGGCGCTGCAGCCACATCCAAGGCGTCGTTTGAACTCTCGATGCCCGAGTTTCCAGTCAAGTCTTCGCGAGCCGTACCAATGAGATCCGCACGCATCACGTTATGCGTTCCCGCGGGAGGGCAGTCCAGTGCAGAACTGCTCGTGCAGAAGCCGAGGAAGAGGATGTGCTGACCGTCGCCAGCGAAGTCTGGTGCACCGACGAAGTCGCCTTGCTGATTCGGCACCCCGGCGGGAACTATGCGCTGCCGGCCCGTCGCAATGTCCACCGTCTTGATGACAGCATCCTGTAATCCGGCGTGTCCGTAGTGCAGATACAGGACCATGTCTTGTGTCGGGGACCATGTGGGCCGGTCGTTACCTCCCGTCGAGACGGCGTCCGACGTCAGGCGCCGGGCCGTGCCTCCACTGGCCGGAATCCTGAACAAGTCGCCTCGACCGTTCGACTGCAATCGGATGAAGACCAGCTGTCGCCCGTCGCGCGACCAGGCCGGCTGGAGATCCCGACCCGTGGCCGTGACCCGACGCTTGCCGCTGCCGTCAGCGTTCATAACGTAAAGATTCTTGGTCCGCGTGAACGCGATGCGGCTCCCGTCCGGTGACCAGCGGGGTCCTGCGTTGCTGCCGTCGACGGTGAGCCGACGCTTTGCGCTGCCGTCGGGGTTGACGGTGTAGATCTGCGCGTTCAGGACGTAGGCGATCTTCCCGTCGCCCCCTGGGAACGCCGCCGACGCTGGGAAGAGCAGGATGCTGCCGGTCAGGAGCGCGCTGACGATGGCCGCGGCGAACGCTCGCGCTATACCTGACACATCCAGTCCTCAAGTTGGTCATGGGCATCGGAGCGCGCTTGGGGCAATCGAACGTTCGCCGCAGCACTTCACCGCTGCGTGATCGGGCAGTGACAGAACCATTGCAATGTTCACCCAACCCAAACACGCGGTTGTCTCGATGACCAGGTGTCGGATTGTGGTTCTTACGGGTGCTTTCGGGGGTGGCGCCCCGTGTGGCTCGTGGATTGGGACCTCTCTCGTCGGCCGTGCACTACTGCGTGGGATCACCCGGCGGTACCTAGGTGTCCGGGGCAGGGCCGCGTCGCTGGGAGGGATAACTGCGGTCTGAACGGACGTACAAATCTCATCACCGCGAGTCTGAACTTTCGGTCAACCAGCTGATGTTCCTGCGAAATCAGGCGCCGCGGTTGCTCCCCTACTTCCACAGCCTGTGCAGGGCTACGTTGCGGGAATCGTTGCCGGCCCGGCCCGTTGGGTAGCAGCTTCCATCTCCGAGGAGGAAAAGTGGCTCAGCGAGTGATTCGTCGTGTCGGCGTCGTTGTGGCAGTCATGGCAGTCGCGGTCGGTGCGCTGATCAGCCCAGCCAGCGCGGCCAGCGGACCATCAGTCAACTTCTTCAAAACTCCGGTACCCGTCATCGGGGGGCTCTTGTCTGATTCGAGTAACCAGCCTTCCTTCGCCGTCAAGGATGGCTGGACCCTGTACGACCCAAGTGGTGTGTGTTCGGCCTACGCTGACTTTTACGACCGAGGCGCGACGACGCGAATCTGGAATCACGCGGGCAACTCGGCCACCAAGACGGTGAGCGGAAAATATCAGTGGAGCGCCACGATCAATCGCTACCAGGAGATTGACGCGTATGCGACCAACTGTCTGGGGGACAGCTCATCGGGATCGACGTACGCCAGTCCCAGCATGGAACAGCAGGGTGCCGCGACCTACGGCGCGGGTTGGTCGAGTGCGGCGTGTTTGTGCTGGTCGGGTGGCTCAGCGATGAGGTCCAGCACGGTAGGCGCTAGCGCGAACTACGGGTTCTACGGCCAAATGGTCTCCTTTGTGTCGGACAAGGCGCCATCCCGCGGGTCCGTCTCTCTCTACATCGACGGACGGTTCCAAAAGACCGTTTCTCTCAGCACCAGCGCGACAGTCAATCGAGTGATTGTCTGGAACAGTCCATACCTCAATAGGGGAAACCACATCCTGACCGTCAAGGTGGCGTCTGGCCGTGTGGACGCAGACGCGTTCATAACGCAGTAGTCCCAGGGTGGACGTCTCTCGTGGAAATCGTTCTCCCCGAACGCCACGCGAGGCGTCCACGCCGGGATCTGCGATGTGCCGGCGGGCGCTCAACGGGCTGTTCCTGCTTTCCACGTCGACAGTCCACTCGAACTAATCCGACCTTGGCATCGACGATTTCATTTGATCTGCACGACATCAGGGACGACTAATCGGGCGTATGTCGGCGCCCGCAACCCGTGCAGCATGCCCCTGACCGCAAGCACCGGTGCCGTCGTCTGGCAAAAGCCGTTGATAACGGGTCGTGCGCAGTCCGTCCGGCCAGGTGCATCGTGGGGGCGCTCGCGTGCTACCTGACCCGGTGACCGCGGGGCTCACCGTCGACGCCCCCGGCCACGCCGGGCCGCCCCGGCTACGCCGGCGTCGACCGCAGGACTCCATGTGGCGGGCCACGATCACCAACGTCTTCTCCGTCACCAAGGCACTGACGGCGCTGTGCGCACTGATCCTCGCCGGCCAGGGCGAACTCGACCCGGCGGCACCGGTGATCCGGTACTGGACCGTGTTCGCTGCGCCCGGCAAGGAGAAGATGCTGGTGCGCCACCTGTTCTCGCACACCGCGGGCCTGCCCACCGGGACGGGCCGATCGACGATCTCTACGACGGGCCGGCGGCGACGGCACGGTTGGCTGCGCATCCCGTTGCGTGGGAGCCGGGGGACCGTCGCCGGATATCGCTCGCTCACCCAGACGTTTCTCGTCGGCGAGGTCGTTCGCCGGATCACCGGTCGAAGCCTGGGCGAGTTCTTCGCAGAGGAAGTGGCCGAACCGCTGGGTGCCGACTTCCACGTCGGGCTGACTGCCGAGCACGATTCCCGGGGTGGCGCCGGTGCCGTCCCGCCTCCGTTCCGGGACGAGGACTACGTCGCAAGGGCGGCCGGCGACAGCGCGCTCTCGACCGCCGGGACACCGGTTCGGGTCCGGGACGGCAACACGATCGCCCGGCGTCGCGCGCAGATCCTGCGGCGAGCGGCTTCCGCAACGCCCGGTCGGTGGCCCCTCGTGCAGTCGGTGATGGCCCGCGGGTGAGCTGCCCGGGGGCAACGGCTCCTGTCGCAGGCGGCCGGTGACCGTGCACGGGACGAGCAGTACAGCGGCGAGGACCGCGTCCTGGCAGTGCCTATCCACTGGGGGCCGCGACACGGGGTTGTTCGGCAGTCCCTCGGATGGGGAGTCGGGGCGGCTCGATCGTCATGATCCATCTCCCATCTCCCATCTCCGACGTCCGAATGGCAGTGGCGTGCGTGACCAACCAGATGCGCGAATCCGCGAACGACAGAGGGGGATTCGCACTCGTGATCTCCGCCTACGACGGCCTCACCGGTCTGCGCGCCTGATCTCGCCCGTTGCGCGCACCGTCGCGAACGCACACGTCCTCACCACTGCGGGGGAGGGGGCAATCCGCGCTTCAGTTCCGCAGCATCGGCGCCGATCAACGGATGAGCACCGACTCGATCGGAATTCCTTCGCTCGAATCCGTGCACCGTAATTCCGCCGAGAAGGAACGCGAAGGAGCTCCCGAGTGGCGAACGCCGCCGCACCGTCGGCCCAGAGCACCGGTCTGTCGACCGCGCTGCTCGGGCGGTTCCGTGCCGGCTCGTGGCGTCGCTGGTTCGCCGTGGTCCTC
>JAOPWO010000411.1 GCA_025965635.1 Modestobacter sp.
GCACGTTGCGCAGCATGCCGGCGATGTAGACCTGCTGGCGGACGACCCTGTCGAGGTCGAACCTCGGCAGCCCGTGCCGCTGGCGGACGAACGCCAGCGCGTCGGCGCCGCTGATCGTCTGGACGCCGGCGGGGAAGTCCGCGCCCGAGAAGGAGTCGCTGGTGGCCCGGCACAGGTTGACCTGCACGCCGCCGACGATGGTGCTGAGGTCGATGAAGCCGAGCAGGTCGATCTCGGCGACGTGGTCGATCCGCAGCCCGGACAACTGGCTCACCGTCTGGACGAGCAACTGGGCACCGGCGGCGTCCTTCTCGGCGTCCGTCCCCTCGACCGCGGTGTACCCCCGGGCGTAGGCCGAGTTGAGCCGCGACTCGCCGTGGCCGGGGATGGCGACGTAGGTGTCGCGCGGCAGCGAGACGAACGAGGCGCCGGACCCGTCGGCCGGGACGTGCACCAGCATCATCGAGTCGGTGTTGAGCACCTCCGTGGAGTCACCGGTGCTGAACTCGGCCTGCTGCTCGGGGGTGAGCCCTGCCCGGGAGTCCATGCCGACGATCAGCAGGTTCATCGCCGAGTCGGCGTGGTCTGCGCCGTTGACGTCGGAGTTGCCGTCGTCCGGGATGGCGTCGGTGCGGCTCGCGCTCGCCTCGGCGACCCGGGCGAGGTACCAGCCCCAGCCGCTGCCGGCCAGCAGCAGCACGCTGAGCACCGCGGCGACCGATCTCGCCAGCGCGGCTGCACGCAACGATCTCCGAGGTGGCGCATCGTGCCCCGTCGTCCCGCGGCCTGCGCGGGGATCCAGCCGCGCAGGCCGGGGACGTCGGTCGTCCCGGGTCATCGCAACCCTGTTCCACGAGCCTGCGGACGGCGCACGGTGGACAAGCTGCCACCGCGGGAGCGCGGGCGGTAGGCCTCCGGGCGCCCTGTTCCCGCTCCCACGCCGACAGCACCTTCTTCCAAGGGCTGCCTGAAGACCCTGGCGGTGGCATCGCTCGGCTCCGTCGTCTCCCTGACGCTGGTGAGGTCGGGTGCCCGCACGGTCCTGCCCGGTCACCCCGGGCCGTTCGACCGGTGGAGGAGATCTGACCGTCTACGAGCGGAGGCGCTCGTCCGGGATGACGGCGACGGCGACGATCTCGATCATGGCCTCCGGCTGCCACAGCGCAGTGCAACCGATGCCCGCCATCGCCGGGTAGACGGAGCCCGCCAGTTCACGCCACACCCTGCCGATCTCGCGACCGTTCGCCTGGTAGCCGGGGATGTCGGTGAGGTAGATCGTGATGCTGGCGAGGTCCTCCGGCTGGCCGCCGGCCTCCCGCAGCGTGGTGAGGACGTTCCCGAAGGCTTGCCGGAACTGCTCGACGATGCCGCCCTCGACGATCTTCATGTCCTCGTCGAGCGCGGTCTGGCCACCCAGGTACAGGGTGTTGCCGACCAGGGACCCATGGGAGTAGCCGCTCGGTGCGGCCAGCCCGGTGGGGTTCACGGGGATCACGGTCATCACGCCTCCATCGACGGTCGGCCCAGCGGGATCACGGGCATGCTCGATATTGACATCACATGACGGGGGTGAACAATAAGAGATATCGAAGCGCGCTGACCCGGACCACCGGCATGACCGTGCTACGCGACCGGATGGCCTCCACCGACGAGAAGGAGCTGACATGCAGCCCAGCCAGGAGGACCTCCGTCGCACCGGGCCGGAGGGCGACAACTCGATGTACGCGGACGAGAGCGGCCTGGTGGTCCCGTTCGTCACGCGTGGCGGACTCGAGTCCGGGCGGACCGGCCAGTCGGAGGGCGCCTCCCGCATCGCCGGCGTGAGTCCGCAGCACACTCCCGCGACCCGGATCTGGTTCGGCAAGGTGAGCAACGACCCGGGTTACCGGTCGGTCCCGCACCACCACGGCGAGGCCGAGACCGGTGGCTACGTGCTCTCCGGGCGCGCACGCATCTACTTCGGCACGACGTTCGAGGACTACCTCGACATGGAGGAGGGCGACTGGGTCTTCGTGCCGCCCTTCATGCCGCACGTCGAATGCAACCTCGACCGCAACCGGCCGCTCACCTGGATGACCACCAGGACCCCGGACAACATCGTGATCAACCTCGCCGACGTCGCCGACGCCGCGTTGAGGCACTGGAACGACCGGCCGTGAGCACGTCGCTGGGCGACCCGCCCACGTCCGCGACGTTCACCGCCGCCGTCACGCTGACCGATCGGCAGCCCGAGCACTACGACGTCGCCTACGCCGCCACCACCCAGCCGTGCCCCTGGCCCAAGGCCTATGGCGGCGATCTGGTCGCTGCGGCTGCGGTTGCGGCGATGCGGACGGTGCCGGACGCGGGGGAGGGCGGTAAGTCGTTGCACTCCATGCACTCGTACTTCATGCGTCCGGCCGACATCGGCGCCGAGGTGGTCTACGAGGTGGAGGTGCTCCGCGACGGCCGTGGCTACAGCACCCGACACGTCCGCGGATACCAGAACGGGAAGCCCGTCTACGTCGCGCTCGCCTCATTCGCGGCACGGGAGCCCGGCGGCTCCCATGCCCCGCAGCCGCCCGCCGTACCGGCTCCGGAGACGCTGCCGTCGTCGGCGGAGTACCTGGCCGGTCGCTCCGGAGGGACGATGACCGCCGAGTCGGAGGCCTACTGGAGCGAAGGCCGCAGCTTCGACATGCGGCACGTCCCGGGGCCGGTGTACCTCACGGTGGAGGGAGATCGCGCGCCGCACCAAGCCGTCTGGGTGCGCCCCTTCGACGGGCTCCGGAAGGTGCCAGGACTGTCGGGAGCACAGCGGGACACGGCGGCCCTCGCCTACGTCTGCGACTACACGATCCTCGAGCCTGTGCTGCGCGTGCTGGACCTGCCCTGGGCGCGCCCGGGACTGGTGACCGCGAGCCTGGACCACGCGATGTGGTTCCACCAGGTGCCGGGCGAGGGCACTCTCGACGACTGGCTGCTCTATGCGCAGCACGCCGGCCACGCCGGGTCGGGGCGCGGTGTCGGCCACGGGCGCTTCTTCACCCGGGATGGCCGGCATCTGGCCACCGTCGTCCAGGAGGGCATGACCCGGGCGTCCTGACGCCGCCCCCACCCGACACGCACGGCGCCCCGCAGCGTGGCGCTCCTCCGGCTCCGAGAGGACCTCCGATGCAGCTGTCCCCCAGCGCCCACGTCGACACCTTCGCGCGCGATCACCTCCCCCCGTTCGATCAGTGGCCGCAGCTGAAGTTCGCGACCCCTGACCTGCAGTACCCCGACCGGCTCAACGCGGCCGGCGAGCTCATCGATGTCGCGGTCTCGACCTACGGTCCCGACCGTCCGGCGATCCGGACGGACACCGGTGAGCTCTGGACCTACGGCGACCTCCAGCGCCGCGCGAACCAGGTCGCGCAGGTCCTGGTCGAGGACCTCGGCCTCGTGCCGGGGAACCGTGTGCCCCTCCGCTCGCCGAACAACCCGTGGGCCGTGGCGGCCTGGCTGGGGGTGCTGAAAGCCGGCGGTATCGCCGTCGTCACCATGTGCGCTCCCCGCTCCCGGGAGCTCACCCCGCTGGTGGGCAGGTCGCGGCCGACGATCGCCCTGGTCGATCACCGGTACACGCCGGACGTGGAGGAGGTGCGGGGGGCCGCACGCCCTGAGCTCGTCGTCGTGCCCGTCGGTGGCGGGAGCGGTGACGACCTCGTCGCCTCCACCGCGCCCTTCGCCTCCACCTCCGGGCTCGGGATGCTCCTGGTCTTCCCGCTGCGGGCCGGCGCGTGCATGTTCCTCGTCGAGGCGGCGACGCCGGCACGCCTGGTCGAGCTCGTCGGAGAACACCGGATCACAGTGCCGGCCACCGCCCCGACCGCCTACAGACGAATCCTCGAGTCCGGGAACCAGCTCCAGCTGCGAACGCTGCGGTCCGCGGTGAGCGGCGGCGAGCACATCCCGCAGCAGGTGTGGGGACAACTCGAGGCAGAGCTCGGGCTGCGGGTCATCGACGGGATCGGTGCCACCGAGCTGCTGCACGTCCTCATCTCTGCCGCCGGTGACGACATCCGTCCCGGAGCGACCGGCAGGCCCGTCCCGGGTTACCGGGCAACGATCCTCGACGTCGACGGTGCAGAGCTGCCGGCCGGCGTCGAGGGGCGGCTGGCGGTGATCGGCCCGGTCGGTTGCCGCTACCTGGACGACGACCGTCAGCGGAACTACGTCGTCAACGGCTGGAACGTCACCGGAGACACCTCCTGCCGGGACGAGGACGGCTACTTCTCCTACTGCGCCCGCACCGACGACATGATCGTCTCCTCGGCTACGACATCGGCGCTCCCGAGGTCGAGGCCGCCATCGACACCCACCCCGACGTCGTCGAGTCAGCCGTGGTGGGGAAGCCGGACGGCGACCGGGGGTCGGTCGTGTGCGCGTTCGTGGTCCTCCGTGACGCGTGGTCGCGGACGCCGTGAAGGCCAGGGAGATCCAGGACCACGTCAAGCAGCAGTCGGCCCCGTACAAGTACCCGCGCGACGTCCAGTTCCGCCCGTCCCTGCCGCGCAACTCCAGCGGCAGGCGCCAGCACCACGTCCTGCGCAACAGCTTCCGCGAGGAGGCAAGCACGCTTGCCTCCTCGCGGTGAGAGGAACGTCGTGAAGATCGCAATTGCCGGTGGTGGTCCTGGTGGGCTGTACCTCGCTGCGCTGATGAAGCAGCTGGACCCGGCGCACGAGGTCACCGTCTGGGAGCGCAACGCCCCGGACGACACCTTCGGGTTCGGCGTCGTGTTCTCCGACGAGACCCTGGGCGGCATCGAGAGTGCTGACACGGTGGTCCACGAGCAGATGGCCCGCCGCTTCGCCCGGTGGACCGACATCGACATCGAGGTCGACGGGCACGCCTTCAGCGTCGGCGGGCAGGGCTTCGCTGCCATGGGACGCAAGGACCTGCTGCACCTCCTGCAGGAGCGAGCCGCCGAGCTGGACGTCGCGGTGTACCACCGGACCGAGGCTCCCGACGTGGACGAGCTCCGTGCCACCCATGACCTCGTGGTCGCGGCCGACGGCCTGAACTCCCGCATCCGCACCAAGTACGCCGACGTCTTCCGTCCCAGCCTCGACCACCGCCGCAACAAGTACATCTGGCTCGGCACGGACCTCGTCTTCGAGGCGTTCCAGTTCTTCGTCAAGCAGACGGAGTGGGGCACCATGCAGATCCACGGCTATCCCTACTCCGACAGCGGGTCGACGTTCATCGTCGAGATGCACGAGGACGTGTGGCGCCGGGCGGGCTTCGACGTCACGGAGCAGCGGACGTTCTCGCCCGGCATGTCCGATGACCATGCGGTCGACCGGATCCGGCAGATCTTCGCCGACGAGCTGGCGGGGCACCAGGTGCTGACCAACAACTCCACGTGGCTCAACTTCGCGACCGTCCGCAACGAGTGCTGGCACCACGGCAACGTGGTCCTGCTCGGGGATGCGGCGCACACAGCGCACTTCTCCATCGGTTCCGGCACGAAGCTGGCCATGGAGGACGCCCTGGCCCTGGCTGCCTGCCTGCACGAGTACCGGAGCGTGGACGAGGCCCTGGAGGCCTACCAGGTGGAGCGCAAGCCGGTCGTGGAGTCGACGCAGCGGGCGGCGCAGGCCTCGCTGGAGTGGTTCGAGAACATCGGGATGTACGCCCACCAGGAGCCCGCTCAGTTCTGCTTCAACCTGCTGACCCGCTCGCGCCGGATCACCTTCGAGAACCTCAAGGAGCGGGACGGCGACTTCGCTCATCAGATCGAGGCCGCGTTCGCGGAGGAGAACGGAGCCACGGAGGTGGCGCCGGCCATGTTCCAACCCGTCGACATCGGCCCCCTGCGACTGCGCAACCGCATCGTCGTGTCACCGATGGACATGTACACCGCCCAGGACGGCGTGCCCAACGACTTCCACCTGGTGCACCTCGGCTCGAAGGCCCTCGGCGGCGCCGGACTGGTCATGACCGAGATGGTCTGCATCTCGCCCGGGGGTCGGATCACGCCGGGCTGCACCGGGCTGTGGAACGACGAGCAGCGGGACGCCTACCGCCGGATCACCGACTTCGTGCACCAGCGGACCCCCGCGAAGATCGGCCTCCAGCTCGGCCACTCGGGCCGCAAGGGCTCCACCCGACTGATGTGGGAGGGGATCGACCAGCCCCTCACCGAGAACAACTGGGAGGTGATCGGCCCGTCCCCGCTTCCCTACGGCGAGGGCTCCCATCCGCCGCGCGAGGTGAGTCGGGCCGATCTGGACACCGTCGTCGCCGACTTCGTCACAGCCGCCGAGCGGGGGGTCGCGGCCGGGTTCGACCTCATCGAGCTGCACGCGGCGCACGGCTACCTGCTCTCCTCCTTCCTCTCTCCGATCTCCAACCAACGGACCGACGACTACGGCGGCTCGCTGGACGACCGGTTGCGCTTCCCCCTCGAGGTCTTCGACGCAGTGCGGGCCGTCGTCCCCGGCACCATCCCGGTGACCGTCCGGATCTCGGCCCACGACTGGATGCCGGACGGCAACACGGAGCACGACGCGGTGGAGATCGCCCGGGCCTTCGTCGAGCACGGGGCGGCGGCCATCGACGTGTCGTCGGGGCAGGTCGTGAAGAACGAGCAGCCGTTGTTCGGGCGGTCGTACCAGACTCCCTTCGCCGACCGGATCCGTCAGACCGTCGCCGCGCCCGCCGGCGCGAAGGTCATCGCCGTCGGCGCCATCTCGTCCTACGACGACGTCAACTCGATCCTGCTCGCGGGCCGTGCCGATCTCTGCGCCCTCGGCCGCACGCACCTCTACGACCCGCACTGGACGCTGCACGCGGCGGCCGAGCAGGACTACCGGGGCGACGCGGCCGAGTGGCCGAACCAGTTCCGGGCGGGGCGGCGGAAGCCTCCGACCTCACGCACCGACAAGGTCCCGCCGCGGCTCGCTCTCCTCCGGGAGACGGCCGCCAGCCAGGTGCACGTTCGATGGAGGCCCGGCCGTGCCACCGCCCCCGTCGCTCCCCGGGCGCGACAGGAGATCGACGAGGAGGCGCGGCTCTGGACGTGCTGCTTCCGGTCAGTTCGTGGTGGTGATCGACCCGGATCCGGCGGGTGGCGCAGAGCCCTCGCCGACTGGTTCGGGTTGCGGCGCTCGCTGCCTGACCCTGACGGATCGGGAGCGGGCAGCGCGGATCGGGACGGCGGGAGTCCCAACCTGGTTCAGCGTCCTCCGCCGGCCTCCTTCTCCCCTCCGTGGATCACCGACAGGGCGTGCTTCTGCGCCAGTGGGCTCAGGACCTGGTTGAGGTCGTCGAACAGCGCGCCGGCACTCTCCCCGATCCAACCCGGTGGGAGCAGCGACATGGGCAAGCCGGGATCGCGGTAGGGGAGGCGACGCCAGTGGGTCAGCATCGGTACGTACTCGCTGAACGCGCCCTGCGGATCCATGGCGCCTGATGTCGTGCGGTACAGGACCGGTCGGTAGCGGTGCAGGAAGTCCGCGTACATGGCCGTGAGCTCGTCGAGATCGAACCAGCTGCTGACCTTCGCTCGAGGATCGCCGAAGGCGACGTAGTCCCCCTGGAAGATGTCGACGTACGGGGCCAGTCCGCGGCGCTCGAGGGTGTGCCGGGTCTCCGATCCCAGGTTCCCCGGCGCCACCCACACGCCGGGGGCCGCAGTGCCGAAGCCGAGTCGGGTGAGTGTCGTCCGGAGGGCGTGCCGCTTCTCCCGCTCGGACTCCGGTACGGAGAAGACCACCATGATCCAGCCGTCCTCGGCCGTGGCCCGGCGGCGCTCGAAGATCCGGACGTCGCCTTCAGCCAGGACCTCCAGCGTCGAGGCGGCCAGGCTGTAGCCGGCCTGTCCGGCGTGGCGCTCACTGAGGATGATCCCTCGACGCTTCAGCCGGGAGATCGATGACCTCACTCCCGGCGCTTCCGCGCCGCAGACATCGGCCATCAGGGAGATCAACGACGCCACGGAGAGCCAGTTGCCCTCGGCCCGCGCGTAGAGCGCCATGACCGTGATGATCAACGGAGCGAGACGAGCGTCCCGACCACCGCCGTTCTGGGTCGAGCTGGACACCGCCGTCACGTCGCGAGGATATCGAACCCGTATCGGCAGACGTGCTCGCTGCGGGTGGCAGGGCGCCTGCCCTTCGGAGCTGCTCGGATCAGGTGCTCTCGCCGGTAGGACGCCTCGCCCGGCTCGGCTGCACCTGCATCGGCTCGCCCGGCATCTTCGGGGAGCGGAACACGAAAGCGCTGTTCACAGCGATAAAACCGCAGGTCGCGCGTGCGCGTAAGGGAGTGGGTTATCGGGCGGGTTCTCGCGCCTGAGGTTCGCGCAGGAGCCATTACCGGTGCCACCTCGACCACCGTTGACGGTAGCCAGGTCCCCTGCGGCACGACGCTCGACCGGGCAAATGATCTGGAGAAGCGGGGGAGGCGACCACGGGAAGCCCGGCCTCAGGGCGGTCGCCGCCTTGCGTCAGGCGAGGATCGGCGCGTGCTCAGGAACGGCTCGCAGGAGCCGATGAGGGGCAGCCTGCTATTGCGGCTGCTCCCGGTCCTGCCGGTTCGGGCGGGCGTGCTCGCTTTCGACGGCGGGCGCCTTGCGCCGCGCCTGTGCCGACCGCAGCGCGAGGCGGGCGAAGTAGGCCTTCCGAGCGTGCTCCGCTCGCCGGGCACGCTCGGCCGGCGGCAACAAGCCGCCGGGGTCGACCTGGCGCTCGAAGCGATCGAGCAGCGCGCGACGTGCCGGCGCGGTCCGCGCACTGGGGTCGGCGGTGTGGGCCCACGACTCGTGCGCGGCGAGCCGCGCGATCAGGGAGCGGTCGGCCGTCATGGAGATGAGGCTGCGGTTCCTTCTCCAGTGCACCTCCGGCGCGACAGTCCCGTCGAGGACCCCACCACTCGGCGGGAGAACACGTCGATGACGAAGGCGGCGTAGACCCAGCCGGTGAACGTCCGGCAGTAGGTGATGTCGGCGACCCACAACTGGTCCGGGCCGGTCGCGGTGAACGCGCGATCGACCAGGTCCGGGCGGGTGTCCGGGCCGGTGCCGGGGACGGTGGTCCGCGGTCCCTTCGCCCGCGTGATGCCGCGCAGCCCGGCCGCGCATCAGCCGCTCGACGGTGCAGCGGGCCACCGGATGACCCTGCCGGCGCACTTCGGCGTACACCTTGCGCGCACCGTAGACCCCGTAGTTGTCGGCATGCACCCGCTCGATCACCGCCGTGGTCGCCGCATCCGACACCGACCGCGCCGAAGGCGGCCGGGTGCGGTGCGCGTAGTAGGTGCTCGGGGCGATCTGCAGCTGGGCGCAGATCGGCTCGACCCCGTGCTCGGCCCGGTTGGCGTCGATGAACTCGACGATCACCGCTGTGGGCGGTCGAGCTCCGCCGCGAAGAATGCCGACGCACTCTTCGAGATCACATTCGCCCGGCGCAGCTCCCGCACCTCACGCTCCAGCTCGGCCAGCCGAGTGGCGTCAACGGTCGTGGTGCCCGGCCGGTGACCTTCGTCGATCTCAGCTTGGGTCACCCAGTTCCGCAGCGTCTCGGGATTGATCCCCAACTGCTCACCGATCCGCCGCAACGCCCCCGACCGCGTGACCGGATCCCGTCGGGCCTCGACCGCCAACCGGACCGCCCGCTCCCGAAGCTCGTCGGGGTACTTCCTCGGTGCCGCCATGACTCTCATCCTCACGTGGATTGAGAGCCTCCATCAT
>JAOPWO010000418.1 GCA_025965635.1 Modestobacter sp.
GGCTGAACGTGTCCTCCAGGACTGCTGCGGCGCCGGGGAACGTCCCGGCCGGGAACGTGGCGCCGACCGTGACACCCTCCCCCGCCGCCAGCCCGCCGGCCGAGGCGCGCAGCTCGCCGCCGGCCCCCACATCGGCGGGGCACGGGGCGCGGTCGTCGGGTTCCCCGACGACGCAGACGCCGCGGCTGGGCACCGCACCGGCCGGCCCGGCCAGCCGGACCGCCACCCGGTCGATCGGTACCTCCCAGTCGGTGCCGACGGCGTTCCAGGTCAGCCGGTCGGCGTCGTCCCCGGGGTCGGCCACGCCGGCGACCCGGTAGCTGAGCACGTAGGTGTGCCGGCCGCCGACCACGGTGCCCGGATCGCCCACCTGGATCGTGGTGACGCCGTCCTCGGCGGTCACCTCGGCCTGCGCCGGCGCTCCGGTCGGGCTCTGCACGGTGATGTCGCTGATCGGGTACCGGCGGTCGCGGGTCTGCTCGTAGGGCGCCCGGTCGGGGACCAGCCGGAGGATGCCGTGGCGCTCCTCGTCGGCGAAGTCGTAGTCGATCGTCTCCTGGACGGTCAGCGAGCCGTCGGCCGTGGCCCGGACGTCGACCTCGTAGGAACGGATCGCCTCCTCGCGGCCCGACCCGGTGCAGCCGGCCAGCAGCCCGAGGGCCACCGGGACCAGCAGGCCCGCCGTCCACCGGGGCCCGCGCACGCTCAGCTCGGCCATGCGTCCCGCCCACCCTCGACCGTCCGGTCGGCGATCATGACACGCTCTCGCGGAGCGAGGGGGTGCAGCCGCGCCAGGTCCGGGCGCCCCCGGCCCCGCCGGGTGCAGCGCCGGCCAGCACCGGTAGCCCGGCCGGACCACATGGTGCCCCCGCTCGGCGCAGACCAGCGACGGGTGGTCGGTCGCGGACCCTGCGAGCATCGACGGGGGTCGACCGACCCGGGGGCGATGGGCGTACGGGCGTACGCATCCATGCGTACGCCCGTACACATGGTGGATGACGGACGCAGCATGCGCGAGCGGATGCTCGCCGGAGACCCCTACATCGCCGACGACCCCGACCTCGCGGCGGACAGCACCCGGGCCCAGTCGCCGACCCACCGGTACAACACGATGGACCCCACGGACGGCGCCGCCCGTCGAGCGGTGCTCACCGAGCTGCTGGGCGCCTTCGGGCCCGGCAGCGAGATCCGCCCGCCGTTCTCCTGCGGCTACGGCTACGGCTACGGCTACCGGACGACGGTCGGTGCTCGTACCTTCGCCAACGTCGGCCTCGTGGTGCTCGACGTCGCGACGGTGACCATCGGCGACGACGTCCAGCTGGGTCCGAACGTCCAACTGCTCACCGCCACCCACCCCGTCGAGCCGGGGCCGCGGCGGGACACGTGGGAGAGCGCCCGGCCGATCGTCCTCGGCGACAACGTCTGGCTCGGCGGCGGCGTGATCGTCTGCCCGGGCGTGACGATCGGCGCCGACACCGTCGTGGGCGCGGGCTCGGTGGTCACCCGGGACCTGCCGTCCGGCGTCGTCGCCGTCGGCAATCCCGCCCGTACCGTGCGCCCGGTCGCGTGACCGCCGCTCCCGGCGCCCGTCCGGTGCGCCGGTACGACCCCCAGCGCGCCGACCGGATCATCGACGCCGCGCTCGACGTCATCGCCGAGCACGGCGTCCCGAACACCACCCACCGGCTGATCGCCGCGGCCGCCGACGTGCCCCTGGGCTCGCTCACCTACCACTTCGCCAGCCTCGAGGAGCTCCGCGCCCGGGCGTTCACCCGGCACGCCGCGCGGATGGCCGAGGCCTACGAGGCGCACTTCCGTGACGTACGGGACGCCGACGACGTGGTCGAGGCGGTGACCGCGCTGGTGCACGGGGACGCCGGCGCCGACCCGCGGGACCGGGCCATCGCCTACGAGCTCTACCTCGCCGCCCTGCGGGACCCCGGGCTCCGCTCGGTCACCGAGTCGTGGATGCGCCGCAGCCGCGGCGTGCTCGAGCGCTTCGTCGACCCGACCACCACCCGTGGGGTGGACGCCCTGATCGAAGGGCTCGTGATGCACAGGATCCTCTCGACCGACCCGGTGTCCCGGGACCAGACCCGCGAAATCATCGCCCGCGCCGTGCGGCCGGCGGCTCCCCCGAGGACGGGCGCATGACCAGCACCCACCTGCCCGCGCCCCCCTCTCCGGCCCAGGTCCGGGGTGCCACCCGGGCCACCTACGCGGCGTTCATCGGGGCCGGTTTCGCCTTTGCCAGCTGGGCGGCCCGCATCCCGCAGGTGCGCACCCGGCTCGACCTCGATCCGGCGGCGCTCGGCCTGGTGCTGCTGGCGATCGCGGCCGGCTCGGTGATCGCGCTGCCGCTGTCCGGCCCGGTCATCGCCCGGCTCGGCTCCCGGCGGACGGTCATCGTGATGTCCGGGCTGCTCACCGTCTCGCTGGTGGTCATCGCCCTCGGGCACCCGGCAGGCGTCGTGCCGCTGATGGTCGGGCTGTTCCTGATGGGCTTCGCCAACGGGGCCTGGGACGTCGGGATGAACGTGCAGGGCGCCGTGGTGGAGCGGCACCTCGGCCGGGCGATCATGAGCCGCTTCCACGCCGGGTTCAGCCTCGGCACGGTGGCGGGGGCGCTGGTCGGCGCGGCGATGGTGGCCCTGGAGGTCTCGGTGACCGCCCACCTGGTGGGCGTCGCCGTCCTCGTCGGCATCGCCGTCCCGCCGGCCGTGCGCGGTTTCCTGCCCGATGTCGACGAGGCCACCGCGCCGCCGGAGGGCAGCAGCGGTGGGATCCTCGCTGCCTGGCGGGAGCCGCGGACCCTGCTCATCGGCCTGTTCGTGCTCGCGTTCGCGTTCGCGGAGGGGACGGCCAACGACTGGATCACCGTCGCGCTCATCGACGGCCACGGGACCTCCGAGGCCCTCGGCGCGGTCGGCTTCGCGATCTTCCTGATCGCGATGACCGGCGCCCGCTGGATCGGTCCCGGGCTGCTGCACCGCCACGGCCGGGTCGCGGTCGTGCGGTTGATGGCCGGGCTGGCCGTGGTCGGGCTGGTGTTGTTCGTCTTCGGGCCCAACGCGCCGGTGGCCGTCCTCGGCGCACTGCTGTGGGGGGCGGGCACGTCGCTGGGGTTCCCGGTCGGGATGAGCGCCGGTGCGGACGACCCCGCGCGGGCGGCCACCCGGGTGAGCGTCATCGCCTCGATCGGCTACTGCGCGTTCCTGGCCGGGCCGCCGCTGATCGGGTTCCTCGGCCACCAGATCACCGTGCTGCGCGCGCTGACGGTCGTCGCCGTGCTGCTGGCCGTGGCGACGGCGATCGCCGGGTGCCTCCGGGAGCCGGCGACCTCGATGCAGCAGTCCGGGGACGCGCCGTAGGCCCGCGCTGACAGTCCGTTCCCGGATGAGGAATACAAGCGGGGCCGCTGGGGCATGGCTCTACCTGAGCATCGCCGGGTCGTCACCGACCGGCGCGTCCTGCGCGGTGGAAGAGGGGGACATGAGTCGGCACCACGGACGTCATCGGAAGGTCCTGACCCGGCGGACGGCGAGCCCGCCGCTGCTCGCGGCCAGCGGCACCATGGCGGTCGCCGCCCTCACCGCCGTCGTGCTGTCGGGCCAGGACTCCCCGGACGGTTCCGCGGGACCGCCGTCGGACAACTCCCGGTCGTCGCTGACCGAGCCGCGCGATCCCGGGCTGCTCGCCGACCCGCTGCTGCTGGCCGGCCTGTCGCTCGACCAGCCGGGCGCACTGGGGAACGGCCGCACGGCGGCAGCCCTGGACGGCCCGGTCGCGACGATGCTGGCGCAGGCCGTCGCCGCGGCCCAGTCGGTCGTGCAGCCGGGCGCGCAGTCGGGGGTCGCGCAGACGGGGGCGGCGGGGACGGCCCTGGCCGGCGCGCGTCCGCCCGGCGGACTGCCGGGCGTGACGCCGACCGGGGGCGCCGGGATCGCGCCCGTCACCGACGTCATCGCGCCGGTGACCAAGCCGGTTCCCGACCTCGTCGCGCCGATCACCGAGCCTGTGAGGGAGGTCGTGGCGCCGGTCGTCGCGCCCGTGGTGGCACCCGTGACCGAGGCCGCCGCACCTGTCGTCAAACCCACGACCGCGGCCACCGCACCCCTCGCCGAACCCGCGACCGCGGCCACCGCACCCCTCGTCAAACCCGCGACCGCGGCCACCGCACCCCTCGTCAAACCCACGACCGCGGCCACCGCACCCCTCGTCGAGGAGGTCACGGACCTGGTCGAGCCGTCCGACGACGAGGTCTCCGCGTCGCTGGAGCAGGTGGGACAGCTGGCCGGCCTGGTCCCCTGACCGGGCCGGCCACCGGCCTCCGCCAGCCCTCCGTCAGGCCTGCCGGCCGAGCCGGGCGAGCAGCCGGGTGGCCCGGTCGGCGTCCGCGGACGCTTCCACACCGGGCCGGCAGACACCGTCCATGTACAGCGCGGGGCCGAAGCCGTCGGCACCGGCCTCCACCCGGTCGAGCTCGGCCTCGGTGAGCCGCGCGTCCAGGCCGGCGGCCCGGGCGACGTCCCAGCGGTGCACGACCATGTCGAAGACGGAGAACTGCACGAGCGTCGCACCGACCGTGGTCGGGCCGAAGTGTCCGTCGTACCCGGTGTCGGCGACCGCGTCGTCGGCGACCGCCTCGAGCACCCGCTCCGAGTGCTCGCGCCAGGCGGCGGCCGGGGCGGCGGGCACCTCGGGGGCCGCGCCCAGGTCGGCGCCGTGGGTCTGCAGGAAGTGGCGCTGGGTCTCCAGCAGGTGCGCGACGACGTCGGCGGCCGACCAGCCCGCACAGGGTGACGGCGCGCTCCAGGCCGCAGCGGGCACGGCCTCCAGGACGGCGGTCAGCGGACGGTTGGCTGCTTCGTACTGCGTGGCGGTCCAGTTCATGAACCCAGCCTGCGGGGCTGCGGCACCCTGGGTCTTGATGAAAACCGACAGCGACCCGGCGGGGCCGGCCCGGATGGACTCGATCGAGCGGGCGCACCTCAAGGACCCGCGCGACGCCTCGCACGTCATCCACCGCTACGAGGTCGACGGCGAGCTCCGCGACCTGCTGCAGCGCTTCTGGATCCCGGTCTGGTCGGTGCCACCGGGAACCGAGGCCCCGCAGAAGGTGCTCCAGTACCCGGTGTCGCTGATCGTCGTCTCCGCCGACTACGCCCGCTTCTACGGCGTCGTGTCCGGCCTGTCGACGACGACGCTGTCCGGTGACGGCTGGGCGGTCGGGCTGATGTGCGCCCCGTCGGCCGGGCACCTGCTCACCGGGGCGCCGATGGCCGCGTACACCGACCGGTCCGTCGACGCGTCCGAGGTCCTGGGCGACGCCGGGCGGGTGCTCACCGACGAGGTCCGGACGGCGATGTCGGCCGATCCCCGCTCGCCCGCCGCGCACCGGGCCGCGATGGCCGCCTACGACGGCGTGCTCCGCCGGTACCTCCCGGTCGACCCCGAGGGCCACCTGGTCAACCGGGTGGTCGCCTTCGTCGAGTCCAGCAGCGACGTCACCCGGGTGGCCCAGGTCTGCGCGGAGTTCGACCTCTCCGAGCGCGCGCTCCAGCGCCTGGTGCACCGGCGGATCGGCCTGACGCCGAAGTGGCTGATCCAGCGCCGTCGGTTGCAGGAGGCCGCTGAACGGCTGCGCACCCGATCGGCTCCGCTCGGCGACGTGGCAGCCGTCCTCGGATACGCCGACCAGCCGCACGTCAACCGCGACTTCTCCAAGGTCACCGGCATGACGCCGGGCGGCTTCGCGGCGCTGCACACCGACACCGGCTGATGGGGCAGGTCCGGCGCCGGTAGCGGCCGGTGGGTCAGCGCTCTCGTGCTGCTCGACGCCCTCCGTGACGAGCAGCGGTCGATCGGGAGAGCACCCGCGCCTCGGCCAGCGACCGGAGGTCGTCGTCGAGGGGGCCCGGCGCACCACGTCACCCGGTGGCGACTCGGTGCCACCGCGTCCCCCGCCCGGCGGCGACCCGCCACCGTCCTGACCACGATGGCCCGCCCGTGCGCTGGGCGCCCAGGGGGGAACGGCCAGCTGACCTGTGGATGACCGACACAGCTCCGCCCGCCGGCCGGGTCCGCGGGCACCGCCCACCGTCGGGCGACCCGGTCGACCGGGCGCTGACCCCGGGCGAACTGAGCCGCCGTACCGGGATCCCGACCAGCTCCACGCTGCGGCTGGCCAGCCGGCTGGTGGCCTGGGGAGCCCTGGAGCGGGACACCGACCTGTCCGAGGGGCGGCGGTGCTCGGCCTGGGCGGGACGCGGCTCCGGCCCACCCGATCGTGGCGCTGGCTGCTGTCGGCGGGTCCACGCGGGACGCCGCCGTCAGCCGCCCACCCGGGCGAACGGCGGGACGCCGAACCGCTCCGCCGTGGCGCGCTTGTAGCCGGCCGGGAAGTCGGCCGACGCCGCGCGGTCGATCGCGGCCACCCGCACCTGGGCGGCAGCGTCCCCCGCCAAGGCCGCGACGCACTCCCCGGGTGCGATGTTCGCCGCGGCCACCAGACCACCCGCGGCCCCGATCGCGCCGCACAGCGACAGCAGCGCCGCCGAGCCCGTCCAGAGATCGCCGGCGAAGACCTCGCGCTCGTGCAGCAGCCGCGCGGCGTCCCCCGAGGAGTCCTTCAGCCCGGCGACCGGGAGGTCCGGGAGCACGTCGACCGGAATGCCCGGCGCCGCCGCACCCGGGAAGTGGTAGGCCAGCACCGGTCCGATCGCACGCCCCGCGACCCGCTCGTAGTAGCGGCGCGGGTCGGGCACACCCGGTGGGGAGAGCACCAGCACGGCATCAGCGCCGGTGCCGAAGGCGCGCTCGGTCAGCTCGGCGGCGCGACGCCCGGTCGCCGCTCCGGTGCCGGCGATCACCGGCACGCCGGCGGGCACGGCCGCGCGGACCGCGCCGACCACCTCGTCGCGCTCCTCCGGGGTGAGCGTGGCCGCCTCGCCCGTCGTCCCGTTCACGAGCACGGCGCGGACGCCGAGCTCGGTGAGCTGCGCCGCGAGGTCGGCGGTGGCCTTCGCCTGCAGGTCGCCGTCCTCCGAGAAGAGGGTGACGAGCGCGACGCCGACGCCGGAGAAGAGAGCCATGCCGTGCATCCTGCCCCGGGGACGGCGCATCGAGGATGGTTGCCGCTCCATGGCACGACAGGGGGGTGCGGGGACCGCGAACCCCGAAGCCCGGACCAGCTCCCGCCCACTCCGACCCTGGAGCACCCATGAGCTCCGAGCACCTGATCGACCCCTGCGCACGGCCCGCCAGTGGAAGGGCGTCCTGCCGGGCACGCCGACGCCGTACGTGCTCCGTCGCGCTGAGGGCGAGCACGCCGTGCTCCTCCCCGACCTGGTCACCGTGCTGCTGTCCGGCGACGAGACCGAGGGCCGGTTCGGGATCACCACCGGCGGGTCGCCGGCCGGGGACATCCTCCCCACCCGCTCGCACGACGGGACGCACGAGACGATCTCCGTGCTCGGGGCGAGGTGCGGCAGCTCTCCGCCGACACCGGGGGTGGCAAGCAGACCGAACTGCTCACCCCCGGCGACCTGGGGTCGTGCCGGGCCGTGCCGACCGGCACGCCGCGCCTCGCGCGCCGGCGGCCCGGCCATGACCTCTGGAGGACCTGTGTCCGGACCGACCCCGAGCGCCGTCCCGGCCCGCGTCCCCGTGCTCGTCGCCGGCGGCGGGCCCAGTGGGCTCTCCGCCGCCATCGAGCTCGGCCGTCGCGGCATCGAGGTCTGCGTCGTCGAGCCACGGATCACACTCGACCCGCTCCGCCCCCGGGCCAAGACCACCAGCGTCCGCACGCTGGAGCACCTGCGCCGGTGGGGGCTGGCCGACCGGCTGCGCGCCGTCGCCCCCCTCCCGGTGGCACACGCCCAGGACGTCGTCTTCGTCACCGGCCTGTTCGGTCACGAGATCACCCGGTTCCCGGAGGCGTTCGGGCTCTGGCCCGAACCACGGGACATCGCCGCGGAGTCCGGCCAGCAGGCACCGCAGCCGGTGGTGGAGCAGGTGCTGCGCGACGCCGCCGCCGAGCTGCCGACCGTGACGCTGCTGATCGGCTCGCGGGTGGTCTCGCTGACCGACGGTCCCGACGAGGTGCTCGCCGGGGTCGCCGGGCCCGACGGCACGGTCACCGAGGTGCGCGCGGCGTACGTGCTCGGCTGCGACGGCAGCAGCGGGCTGAGCCGGCCCGCCATCGGCGCCCGCTACGCGGGCTCCTCCGGCGCACTGCCCAACCTGAGCGTCACCTTCCGGTCCCGCGACCTCGAGGTCCGACCGCTGTGCGCCCTCGGCATCCACTACTGGGTCATCGGCGCCGCGCACGGCGGGCTGATGGGCCGCCTCGACCTCGACGGCACCTGGTGGGCCATCGTCCAGGGGGTGGACAGCCGGCAGCCGGGCGTCGACCCGGTGGCCCTGGTCCGGTCGCTCGCCGGCGCCGACATCGATGTCGAGGTGCTGGCCACGGACCCGTGGCAGGCCCGGATGCTGCTGGCCGACCGGTACCGCGGGGAACGCATCTTCCTCGTCGGCGATGCCGCGCACCTCAACCCCCCGTGGGGCGGCCACGGCTTCAACACCTGCGTCGGCGACGCGGTCAACATCGGCTGGAAGCTGGCCGCCGTCCTGCAGGGCTGGGCGCCGGGGTCGCTGCTGGACAGCTACCAGACCGAGCGCCGGCCGGTCGCCGAGCGCACCATCGCCACCGCCGGCGCGCAGGAGGCGTTCCTCGCGCCGTCCTTCGCCGCCGGCGACCTGGACGACGACGGACCGACCGGCCACGGGCTGCGGACCCGGCTCGCCGAGGGCCTGCAGGTGAAGGACCCGGAGTTCCACAGCCTCGGTCTCGTCCTCGGCTACGACTACCCCGACTCCCCCGTGGTCGTCCCGGACGGCGGTCCCGTCCCGGCGCCCCGCCTGACCACCTATTCGCCCTCCGCGCACCCCGGAGCCCGGCTCCCGCACGCCTGGCTGCCCGACGGCAGCTCGCTGTACGACCGGCTGGGCGAGGGCTTCACCCTCTGCCGGCTGGCGCCCGGGGCCGACACCGAGGGCCTGTCCGGCGCGGCGGCCGCCGCCGGGGTGCCGTTGCAGGTGCTGGACCTGTCGACGCTGCCCCGGCTGCGCGCCCTGCTCGCCGCGGACCTCGTGCTCGTGCGCCCCGACCAGCACGTCGCCTGGCGAGGCGGCAACGTCGGCGACGCCGCTGCCCTCCTCGCGCACGTGGTCGGAGATGATGCCCGCCGTACCGGCGCACCGACGACCAGGAGGAACGCATGAGGATCGTGGGCATCCGGAGGAACGACGGCCCGGTCGAGGTCGCCGCGCTGTCCGAGGACGGCGCGCAGGTGACCGTGCTGGCCGGGCTGGAGGAGTTCTGGGCCGACGCGTCCCGGCAGCTGTCCCGGACGCCGGACGGCGAGACGCTGCCGGCCGGGGACGTCGAGTTCGTACCCCCGGTGCTGCCGGGCGCGCGGGTGGTCTGCATCGGGCTGAACTACCTCAAGCACGTCGCCGAGGGCTCCTTCGCCGGGCAGGACGTGCCCGAACACCCGACGCTGTTCGCCCGCTGGACGCAGTCACTGACCGTCGGCGGCGCCCGGGTACCGGTCCCCGCCGACGAGGACGGGCTGGACTGGGAGGGCGAGGTGATGGCCTACGTCGGCGCGCCGCTGGTGGACGCCACCCCCGACGAGGCGCTGGCCGCCGTCGTCGGCTACTCGACCTTCAACGACGTGACCTCCCGGCGGGCGCAGAAGCTCACCAGCCAGTGGATCCTGGGGAAGAACGGCGACAACTCCGGCCCGCTCGGGCCGATGGTCCCGGCCTCCGAGGTCGGCGACCTTCGCGACGGCCTGCGGGTGCAGACCCGGGTCAACGGGGAGACGGTCCAGGACGGCCGCACCGACGAGATGGTCTACACCGTGGGCGACACCCTGTCGCTGATCTCGCGCACCTTCACCCTGCGGCCCGGGGACCTGCTGGCCACCGGCACCCCGTCCGGCGTGGGCTACGCCCGCACGCCGCCGTGGCTGCTGCAGCCCGGCGACGTCGTCGAGGTGGAGGTCGACCGGCTCGGCGTGCTACGCAACACCGTCGTCGGCAACGACGCCCGGCGGGCCTGAGCATGTCCGGTGAGTTCCGGCAGCACCTCTTCCCGCACGAGCACCCGCGGCTCGCCGACGTCCGAAGCGGCCCGGAAGGAGGGGACGTTCACCGGTGGGCTGGTCGAGGGCTGGACGCCGCTGCACCGCGACGAGTTCCGCGGCGTCACCGAGGACGGCACCCTGCGCGCGGGCCTGTACCCGCTGACCCCGGCGGAGCCGGGTGAGGAGGCGCCGGTCGCCGCGATGGTGGCCGCGGCGCAGGACCTGCTCGGCGCCCTGCCGGACGAGGACCGGGCCCGCATCGCCTTCCCGCACCGGGTGCTTCACCGGCCGGATCGCCGCCGGCCTGGCCGTGATGGCCGCCCTCCCGACGGAGCAGCGGCAGGCAGCCACCGTCTACGCGCAGATGGTCGACCCGGCCATGCCGCCGGGCCGGGTGCACCCCGGCGACGAGCGGCACCTGGCCGGCGCGTTCCAGGACAACCGGGTCATCCCGTTCGAGGGCGTGCCGGTGGCCGGGATGCCGACGCAGGCGCGGCAGCGGGTGCTCGACGTCTGCGCCCAGTTCCTGTCGGTGCTGCCGGAGGGCCCGCGGGCCGCTCGGCTGCGCGAGGTCGCCGAGCACCTCGACGAGACCTGGTTCTGCTGGATCGGCGGGCACGCCGAGGGCGACGTCTTCTACTACCGCGTGCAGTCGCCGGTGCTCGTCGCCGAGCTCGACCACCACTGCGGCGTCTTCCTGGACTACGACACCCCCAAGCCGTTCCACATCCACACGGTGCTCCGCACCCCGCACGGCAACGACTACGGCCGCGCCTACGTGCGGCAGTGGCAGGCAGCCCACCCGACCTGACCGGGCGGGCTCTCGATGCCGGGAGCCCCGGCACGTTCGTCGCCGACCGGGTCGCCGACACCTCCGCCGAGCCGCCGCCGGTCGCCGACCCCGTGGGCCGGCGGGCAGACCCGCCGGCCCACCGGTCAGATCAGGCCGTGGGCGTGGACCGCCTCGGCCACCTGCAGGAAGCCGGCCACGTTCGCGCCCAGCACGAGGTCCCCGGGCGCTCCGTACTCCTCGGCGGTCTCGTGGCAGCGCGCGTGGATGGCCCGCATGATCTCCTCGAGCCGGGCCTCGCTGTGCTCGAAGGTCCACCGGTCGCGCGAGGCGTTCTGCTGCATCTCCAGCGCCGAGGTGGCCACGCCGCCGGCGTTGGCCGCCTTGCCCGGCGCGAACGCGATGCCGGCCTCGCGGAACAACCGGACGGCGTCGGGGGTGCAGGGCATGTTGGCACCCTCGACCACGTACCGGCAGCCGTTGCCGGCCAGGGTCTTGGCCGCGTCGCCGTCCAGCTCGTTCTGCGTGGCGCTGGGGATGGCGACGTCGCAGGGCACGTCCCAGATGCTGCCGCCCTCGACGAACCGGGCCGAGGGCACCCGCTCGGCGTAGGCGCTGATCCGGGCGCGCTCGACCAGCTTCACCTGCTTGAGCACCTCGAGGTCGATGCCCTGCTCGTCGACCACGTAGCCGGCGGAGTCCGAGCAGGCGACCGCCGTCCCGCCCAGCTGGTGCACCTTCTCCACGCCGTAGACCGCGACGTTCCCCGAGCCGGAGACGGTGACCCGCTTGCCGTCGAAGGACTCGCCGCGGACCTCCATCATCGCCTCGGCGAAGAAGGCCGCGCCGTAGCCGGTGGCCTCGGTGCGCACCTGCGCCCCACCCCAGCCCAGGCCCTTGCCGGTGAGCACCCCGGACTCGTAGCGGTTGGTGATCCGCTTGTACTGACCGAACAGGTAGCCGATCTCCCGGGCGCCCACGCCGATGTCCCCGGCCGGCACGTCGGTGTACTCGCCGAGATGCCGGTAGAGCTCGGTCATGAACGACTGGCAGAAGCGCATGACCTCGGCGTCGGACCGGCCCTTGGGGTCGAAGTCCGAGCCGCCCTTGCCCCCGCCGATCGGCATGCCGGTCAGCGCGTTCTTGAAGATCTGCTCGAAGCCGAGGAACTTGACGATGCCCAGGTTGACCGACGGGTGGAAGCGCTGGCCGCCCTTGTACGGGCCGAGGGCGGAGTTGAACTCGACCCGGAAGCCGCGGTTGATCCAGACCTCGCCGCTGTCGTCCTGCCACGGGACCCGGAAGATCACCTGGCGCTCGGGCTCGCAGATCCGTTCGATCGTCTTCATCTCGGTGAACTCGCGGTGCCGTTCGAGGACGACGGCCAGGGAGTCCAGGACCTCCCGGACGGCCTGGTGGAACTCCGTCTCCCCCGGGTTCCGCCGGAGCACGTCGCCATAGATCCGCTCCACCACTCCCGACACCTCGGTGTCCACCGGCGTTCCTGCCTCTCGATCGGTTCCCGTCTGCCCTGCGAGCGACGACGCTACGAGGCAGGCCGGGCCAACCGGGACCCGGGTGGACCCGGGGAGTCTGCACGACCGCCCGGATGAGTATCGCAGGACGATACACTCCGGGCCATGTCAGCGACGCCGGACGACCGGCTCGGCGACGGTTCCGACGACGTCGTCGCCGAGCCCCTCAGCAAGGCGGACTTCGAGGCGCTGGCCCGGTTCCGGTTCGGCATCCGGCGCTACCTCCGTTTCAGCGAGGAGACCGTCCGCCGGCACGGTGTGACGCCGCAGCAGTACCAGCTGATGCTCGCGCTGAAGGGCTTCCCGGGGCGGGACTGGGCGGTCGTGCGCGAGCTCGCAGAACGCCTGCAGCTGCGCCACCACAGCGTCGTCGAGCTGGTCGACCGGGCCTCGACCCTGGGGCTGGTGCAGCGCGGCCCGGACCCCGACGACGCCCGCGCGGTGCGCGTGGGGCTGACCGCGGCCGGGGAGCAGCAGCTCGGCCGGCTCAGCGCGCTGCACCGGGACGAGCTGCGCCGGATGGACGCCGTCCTGGTCCTCCCCCGCTTCCACGACCGCGACCGCGACCGCGACCGCGAGGACCGTGCGGCGGGCCCGCTGGAGCCACCGGACGACGGCGGCGACCCGGCCTGCTGGCTGACCCGGGTGTGCAGCGCGTGCGGGCGGCTGGACGACGGCCCGCCGTCCGACCGCTGC
>JAOPWO010000446.1 GCA_025965635.1 Modestobacter sp.
AGCACCGGCAGCGACCGGGCGGGCACGCCGGCGGCCCGCAGGTCGCCCGCTGCGGACCGGGCCAGCTCCCGCACGTGGTCACGGCCCCGGCGCTGCACGGCCGCCGGCGAGCTGGGCACCGGCACGAGCAGCACCGGGCTGCCGGCCGCGGGCGGGGCGGGCACCGCGGACAGCAGCACGGTCACCGCCAGGGCCAGCGCGGCACCGAGGGGACGAGCCAGCTCGGCGCGGCCGTGCTCCTTGAACGCGAGAACGACCGGCCGCACCGGTCCGGCGTAGGGGCCGGCGGCCACTGTCGGCGGCAGACCGGGCAGGTGCCGACGCGGTGCCGCCAGCCGGGGGGAACCGAGCCACCGCCGGCAACGGGGACACACGTCGCTGCCCGGTACACCGCAGCCGGCGCAGGTGCGGGGAAGCAGCAGGTCGGCCAGGGCCCGCCAGCCGGCCGGCGGGGCCGCGTCGGGTCCGCCGTCCGGCCGGTCGACGGAGCTGTCCATGCGGTGAGCCTGGCCCCGACCGCGCCGGCACCGCCGGCCGGCGGCCGCCCCGGGGACCCGCGGCCCTGGTGTGGACGGCGGCCGGCGGGCCCGGCTCACACGGGGTACAGCGGCGCCGCCCCGGGGACGGGCTGCTCGCCGCGGACGAGGGTGACCCAGTTGCCCCCGGAGAGCAGCCAGATCTTCCCGTCCGCGGCCACCAGCGGCTGCCGGCTCGGAGCGGCGGCGATCGCGGTCGGCTGACCGGGCAGCCCGGTGGTGGTGACGCCGGTCAGCCCCCAGCCGTCCACGCCCACCGAGTACGGCACCGTCCGTTGCTCCCCCGGGGCCCCGGCCAGCACGAGCAGCGTCCCGGCGCTCCGCCAGGCCACGTCCACCACGTGGCTCAGCGACGGCGCGATCGACCGCAGGTCCCGCACGGTGACGACGTCCTCGGCGCGGACCACCGTGCCCACCAGCAACCGGCCGCCCTCCGGCGTCTCCACGACCACCGCCGCGCGCACCCCGTCGGGCGAGAGCTGGAGCAGCGATGCCCGGCCCAGCCCGGCCAGGGTGGGCACGCTGACCGTCTGGGGCGTGCCGCCCGAGGGCAGCCGGACCACCTCCGTGCCGTCGCGCACCGTCCAGATCTCCGGCCGGGTGCCGGCGGCCGTGGGCTCGGTGAAGCTGCCCCCGTCCAGCACCGGCACCAGGTCCCCGCCGTAGGGACCGGCCAGCAGGGTGGGTGTGCCGCCGGCCGACGTGACCCCGGCCGTGAGGCCGAGGGCACCGGTCCGCTCGTCGGCTGAGACCGCCGCCGAGGTCAGCCCGTAGGCCCCGTTCCCGGCCGGACCAGGCGCGGGCTGGGCGTCGGTGGCCCGGCGCAGCGCACCGCCGTCCACGTAGTGCCCGACCGCCTCGACCGGCGAGGTGTCCGGGGCCAGGCCGGCCCAGTCGTCGACGCTCTGCAGCTCCGGCACGTCGGGCAGGCGCAACGGCCGCCCGTCGCTCAGCACCCGCACGGAGCGCAGCCCGAGCTGCTCCAGCGACCACACCAGCTGGCCGGACGCACCGGCCAGGGCGGCCTCGGAGGCCTCGGCCAGACCGGTCAGGTCCACCGTGGCGGTCTGACCGTCGCTCGCCACCGTCGTCCGCAACCGGGCGCCCACGAGGGGGTTGCCGACGCCCGCGGCGATGGTCGACGACGGACCGGAGATGAGCCGCTCCACCAGGGCGTTGGGCTGCGCCTGACCGGTGACCAGGAAGCGCGGATCAGGTACCAGACGGGTGCCCGTGGGGTCGAGGAAGTAGACGTCGAGCTGGTCGTAGGTGCGCTGGAAGTCGGGCAGGAGCAGCAGCAGCCCGTCCTCGGGGTCGGTGATCCGCCACTCCCCCGAGTCCTCGGTGAGCGTGAAGGACCGGGTGAACAGCGTGCCGTCGCCGACGGCGAACACGCCGCGGCTGTCCACCGTGCCGACGCGTTCGGCCGTCACGTCCACGGTGCCCTGCTGGGTGGCGACCGCCGAGTAGGAGGCGCTGATGATCGTCACGCCGTCGCTGTCGGACCAGCTGGCCGCGGCCTCCTCGGTGAGGAACTCGCGGGCCACGGGGTGGTTGCGGGCGATGCTGGCGCTGGCGTCGATGAAGCCGCCCACGATCTCCTCCGGCGCGGCACCGGCCTCCGGCGGCACCGGCTCGATCCCCACCGGCCCGTCGGGCGCCTCGGCCATCTGGGTGATCTGCACCGTCGGCGAGCTGCTGGGCACCGTGCTGCACCCGGCGAGCAGCCCACCGGCGAGCAGCGTCGCGAGCGCTGCGCACACTCGCCTCACGACGTGTCCCCCGGCGGCCGGAGGCCGACCGGGCGCAGCGGCAGCGGGGAGCCGGTGAGCTCGCCGCCCGCGCCGAGCGGCACGGTCAGCCGGAACTGGGCACCCTGACCGGGCAGCCCCCACACCTGCAGCCAGCCGCCGTGCAGTCGGGCGTCCTCCAGGCTGATCGACAGCCCCAGCCCGCTGCCGCCGACGGTCCGCACCCGCGACGGGTCCGCCCGCCAGAACCGGTCGAACACGTGCTGGGCGTCGGCGGCGGTGAGGCCGACCCCGTGGTCGCGCACGGTCACCGCCGCGGCCGTCCGGGATGCGGCCAGGGTGATCTCCACCGGTTCGCCGGCACCGTGCTCGATCGCGTTGCCGACCAGGTTGCGCAGCACCCGTTCCACCCGCCGTCCCTCCACCTCGGCGATCACCGGCACCGGGGGCACCGCCACCCGCAGCTCGCAGCCGCGCCGCTGGGCCAGCGACGACATCCCGACCACGACCCGGTCGACCACCTGGGCGAGGTCCTGCGGTTCGGGCTCCAGGACCGCGGCCCCGGCGTCGTAGCGGCTGATCTCCAGCAGGTCGGACAGCAGCCGCTCGAAGCGGTCCAGTTCGTTGTGCAGCAGCTCCGCCGAGCGCGCCACGGCCGGGTCGAAGTCGCCACGGGCGTCGTGCAGCACGTCAGCGGCCATCTGCACGGTGGTCAGCGGGGTGCGCAGCTCGTGCGAGACGTCGGCGGTGAACCGCTGCTGCAGCTGGGACAGCCCCTCGAGCTGGGTGATCTGCCGCTGCAGGCTGTCGGCCATCGCGTTGAAGCTGGTCGCCAGCCGGGCCAGGTCGTCCTCGCCGCGCACCAGCAGGCGCTCCTCGAGCCGGCCCTCGGCCAGCCGCTGGGCACTGCCCGCGGCCCGCCGGACGGGGTCGACCACGAGCCGGGTGACGAGCACGCCGATGCCGACGACGAACAGCACCAGCGCCAGGAGGCTGATGACGACGGTGCTCCGGATGAGCTCGAGGCTCTCCCGTTCCTGCTCCAGCGGGAAGGCGAAGTAGACCTCGACGCGGTCGCCGCTCTGCCCGTCTGCGGGCACCGGGGCTCCGACCAGCAACGTGGGCACGGGCTCACCGGTGGCGTCGGGCACCGGTGCGTAGCGATAGGCCTGTGAGCCCTCGGCCACCTCGGCCCGGAGGTCGGCGGGCAGCGCGCCGTAGATCAGCGGCCGGCTCCAGGCCGGTCGTTCGTCGCCGCCGGAGCGGTAGACCATGACGACGTCGAAGTCACCGGCCGCGCCACCGCGGGACCGCAGCCCCTGGACGGCCCGGTCGAGCGCCGACCGGACGCTGGCCGCGTCGCTGGTGGCGATGCCGCTGACCTCCGTCTGCGCATAGAGCACGCCGGCCAGCGACTGGTCGACCGCGGCCTGCCGCTTGACGCTGAGCAGCTGGTCGCTGATCTGCCGGAAGAGCACCAGCCCGACGATGACCACCACGACCGCCGCGACCAGAGCCGTGATCGCGCCGATCCGCAGCTGCAGTGACGCCCGCCAGGCGTGCAGCGCTCCGCGGACGAGCCGCCGGGCGGTGCGGCGCGCCCGCAGAAGGC
>JAOPWO010000488.1 GCA_025965635.1 Modestobacter sp.
AGGTCAAGGCGATCGCCCGGGTGCTGGGCATCACGCTGGAGACCTGCCGCGGGTACGTGAAGTCCCTGCACGCGAAGCTCGGGGTCCGCTCGCAGCTCGAGGCAGTGATCAGGGCGCAGGAGTTGCAGCTCCTGGGCTCCACTCGTCTGCGCTGAGTTCCTCGGCACCGCCGCTGGGAACGGCGCCCGCCCGTGCAGGCGTGGTCGGACGGCTGTGATAGGCAGGCCTGCGTGCGCCGTGCAACGGCGGTCGACGCGGGTCGACGCCACCGATCACGATCGTGCCGGCGAGCTCCCGAGCCGGGGACACCAGCAGCTCCCGGTGTCCCTCGTCGGAAACCGCGACCAGGACGGGATCGCCCGCCACCGCAGCACCCGCGTTGCCGCTCCCCGGACCGGCGGCGTCCGGTGCGGTCGCGACCTCGGCGGGCTCCTGGTCGAGAACCACGCCGGTCGTCGTGCCAGCCGGGAGGCCCGGCCAGGGGTGATGAGGTGTCGCGCGGAACGGTCAGGGCGACGGGCCGCAGAGCGCGGTCAGCACTCGACGATGTTGACCGGCAGCACGGTGAGCGCCAGGCCTCCGAGCGAGGTCTCCTTGTAGTTGCTGTGCATGTCCCGACCGGTCGCCCGCATCGTGGCGATGACCGTGTCCAGCGACACGCGGTGCGAGCCGTCGCCGCGCAGTGCCATCCGAGCGGCGTTGATCGCCTTGCCCGCGGAGATGGCGTTGCGCTCGATGCACGGGATCTGGACGAGGCCGCCGACCGGGTCGCAGGTCATGCCCAGGCTGTGCTCCATCGCGATCTCGGCGGCGTTCTCGACCTGCTCGGGCGTGCCGCCCAGCACCTCGGCGAGGCCGCCGGCGGCCATCGACGCGGCCGAACCGACCTCCCCCTGGCAACCGACCTCGGCCCCGGAGATCGAGGCCTGCTCCTTGTACAGGGAGCCGATCGCGCCCGCGGTGAGCAGGAACCGGACCGTCGTGGCGTCGACGTCGGCCGATCCTGCCGGGACGTAGCGGGTGGCGTAGTAGAGGACCGCGGGGATGATCCCGGCTGCCCCGTTCGTCGGTGCGGTGACGACCCGGCCGCCCGAGGCGTTCTCCTCGTTGACCGCCATGGCGACCAGGATGACCCAGTACTCGGCGTAGGTCGGGTCGCGGTCGGGATCGTCGGCGAGAAGGGTCCGGTGCCACTCCCGGGCACGGCGCCGCACCTTCAACCCGCCGGGCAGCGACCCCGCCCGGGTGAGGCTGTGCCGAACGCACTCCTCCATGACGTCGCGGATGTGCAGCAAACCCGCACGTACCTCCTCGACGCTGCGCGTCCCGGATTCGAAGCGCAGCATCACCTCGCTGATCGACGTGCCCGACTCGGCGCACCGCGCGAGCAGCTCTGCCGCGGTGCCGAACGGACCTCGGTCACCGCTGGCGACCGGTCGGCCGAACTCCTCGCGGGTGACGACGAAGCCGCCGCCGACGGAGAAGTAGGTCCGCTCGAGCAGCACCCCGCCCGCACGATCGACCGCCACCACGGTCATGCCGTTGGGATGCTCGGGCAGCAGGGTGAGCGGGTGCAGCGCGATGTCGCCCTCGGCGACCTGGACGGCCGGGCCCCCGCCGAGCCGCAGCGGGTCTCCCGACCGCAGCTGGGCGAGCCGCGCGTCGATCTCCTCCGGCGTGATCCGGTCGGGTTCGTGCCCCTCCAGCCCGAGCAGGACCGCGGGCATGGTGCCGTGCCCGGCGCCGGTGGCCGCGAGGGAACCGTAGAGCTCCACCCGGACGTCGGCCGACGACGCCAGCAAGCCGAGGTCGCCCAGTTCACCGACGAACCGGGCAGCCGCACGCATCGGCCCGACGGTGTGCGAGCTGGACGGGCCGACGCCGATGGAGAAGAGATCGAACACGCTGACCGTCACCGTGCGTCTACCCCAGCCCGGGGTACAGCGGGTGGGCGGCGGCGAGCGCGGTGACCCGACCGCGCAGCGGCGCCAGTTGCTCCTCGCCGGCGCCGTCCGGCAACAGCAGCGCCTGCGCGATCACCTCCGCCACCTCGGCGAACGCAGGCTCGTCGAAGCCGCGGGTGGCCAGGGCCGCGGTGCCGATCCGCAGGCCCGAGGTGACCATCGGCGGACGCGGGTCGAAGGGGACGGCGTTGCGGTTGACGGTGATGTCGACCGCGGCCAGCCGGTCCTCGGCCTGCTGGCCGTCGAGCGCGGCCTCGCGCAGGTCCACGAGCGCCAGGTGCACGTCGGTACCGCCGGTCAGCACGCTGATCCCGGCCGCGCTGACGTCCGGGCGCATCAGCCGCTCGGCGAGCAGCTGCGCACCGCGGATGGTGCGTCGCTGCCGGTCGGCGAACTCCGGCTGCGCGGCCATCTTGAACCCGGTGGCCTTGGCGGCGATCACGTGTTCCAGGGGCCCGCCCTGCTGGCCGGGGAACACCGCCGAGTTGATCTTCTTGGCGAGCGACTGGTCGTTGGTGAGGATGATCCCCCCGCGAGGTCCGCCGAGGGTCTTGTGCGTGGTGGACGTGGTGACGTGGGCGTGCGGAACGGGGGAGGGGTGCAGGCCCGCCGCCACCAGGCCCGCGAAGTGCGCCATGTCCACGAGCAGATAGGCGCCGACCTCGTCGGCGATCTGGCGGAACCGTGCGAAGTCCAGGTGCCGCGGATAGGCGGACCAGCCGGCGATGATCAGCTGCGGGCGGTGCTCCCGGGCCAGGCGCTCGACCTCGTCCAGGTCGATGCGGTGGGTGTCCCTCGCCACCTCGTAGGCGGCGACCTTGTAGAGCAGCCCGGAGAAGTTGATCCGCATGCCGTGGGTGAGGTGTCCGCCGTGGGCCAGCGAGAGCCCGAGGATCGTGTCGCCGGGCTTGATCAGGGCCTGCATCGCGGCGGCGTTGGCCTGGGCTCCGGAGTGGGGCTGGACGTTGGCGTACTGCGCCCCGAACAGCGCCTTGACCCGGTCGATGGCCAGCTGCTCGATGCCGTCGACGTGCTCGCAGCCGCCGTAGTAGCGGCGCCCCGGGTAGCCCTCGGCGTACTTGTTCGTCAGCACCGAACCCTGGGCCTGCATGGCGGCCAGCGGTGCGTGGTTCTCCGAGGCGATCATCTCCAGCCCGTGCTGCTGGCGGTGCAGCTCGCGCCCGATGAGCTCGGCGACCTCCGGGTCGAAGGCGGCCAGCGGGGTGTCCAGGACGCTCACTGCTCGGTCCCCGTCCCGCTGACGAGCGCCGTGTAACCGGCAGAGTCCAGGAGCTGGCCCAGCGTTTCCACCCGGACGGTGTACAGCCAGCCCTCTCCGAATGGATCCTCGTTCACCAGGCTCGGGTTGTCGGCCAGGGCCGGGTTGACCCCACCACCTCCCCGGACACCGGGCTGAACAGGTCGGAGACGGCCTTGGTCGACTCGACCTCGCCGCACGTCTCTCCGGCGGTGACCGTGGCGCCCGGCTCGGGCAGTTCGACGAAGACGATCTCGCCGAGGGACTCCACGGCGGTCGAGGTGATGCCGACGCGTACCGCGTCGGTGGGCACGGAGGCGCCGGGCGGAACGGCGATCCACTCGTGCTCGGCGGAGTAGCTGAGGTCGGTGGGCAGCGCAAGATCGGGCATCGGGGTCTCCTTGGAAGTCAGCGGCGGTAGAACGGCAGGGGGGTGACGGCGTAGGGCTCCGCGCGGCCGCGCACGTCGACGGCGAGCTCGGTGCCCGGGCTGGACAGCGCGGTGTCCACGTAGCCGAGGGCGATCGGATGGCCCAGCGTCGGCGACAGCGCCCCGGAGGTGACCTGACCGACGACCGCGCC
>JAOPWO010000019.1 GCA_025965635.1 Modestobacter sp.
GGTGGCCGGCTCCGCGGCGTCCTGACCCCACGGGTCGGTGTAGGCGTCGATCGACTGCTGCATGCGGGTGTCGAGGCCGGCGACGATGCCCTCGCCGTCCTCGAGCAGCACCCGCTGGATCTTCTGCAGTCCGATCCGGGGCACGAAGTCGTAGGTGCGCTCCAGCCAGTTGGCGTTCTCCCGGTAGTACTGCATGAACCGGCCGGACAGCTCGATCACCGCCTCGGGCGAGTCCACCGTCGCCAACAGGTCGCCCTTGCGGATCGTCGCCCCCGCCGCGCCGCCGACGTAGACCTCCCACCTGCCGTTGCCGATGGCCACGACCCCGACGTCCTTCACGTAGGCCTCGGCGCAGTTGCGCGGGCAGCCGACGACGGCGAGCTTCATCTTCGCCGGGCTCTCGATGCCCTGGAACCGCGTCTCCAGGTCGATGCCGAGCTGGGTCGAGTCGCCCAGGCCGAACCGGCAGAAGTCCGAGCCGACGCAGGTCTTCACCGTGCGGAAGCTCTTGCCGTACGCGTAGCCGGAGGGCATCCCCAGGTCGTCCCACATGGCCGGCAGGTCCTCCTTGCGGACCCCCAGCAGGTCGATCCGCTGCCCTCCGGTGATCTTGACCATCGGGACCTCGTACTTCTCGGCCACGTCGGCGATCCGCCGCAGCTGGGCCGGGGTGGTCACCCCGCCCTTGATCTGGGGGACGACGGAGAACGTGCCGTCGCGCTGGATGTTGCCGTGGACCCGGTCGTTGATGAACTTGGCGTCGTTCTCCTGCACGTACTCAGCGCCCCAGACCAGGCGGAGCAGCGAGGTGAGGCCCATCTTCGACTTCGCGTCCTCGGCGCCGCCCGGGGCGAGGGCGGCGAAGACGGCGGAGACGCTGCGCAGGTCCTGCACCCGGATGGCGGCCATCAGCTCGGGCTTGGCCAGCGGGATGCCGGGCACGTACCAGCTCGCCGAGGCGTCCTCGGTCACGTCGCCGTCCGCGGCCCACTCGACGATCTGCTCGACCAGGCCCTTGCACGACCCGCAGCCCTTGCCGGCCCGGGTGCGGTCCATGACGGCGCCGACGCTGCCGCAGCCCCCGGCCACCGCGCCGCAGATGTCGCCCTTGGACACGCCGTTGCAGTTGCACACCTGGGACTCGGCGGGCAGCTCGGCGACGCCGACCTCCTCCCTGCCGTCGGAGAGGTCGACCAGCAGCCGGATCCGCTCCTCGGGCAGCGGGCTGCCGCGGTCGAAGGCCTGGGTCAGGTACGCGACCTTGCTGGTGTCGCCCAGCAGGGTCGCACCGATGAGCCGGTTCTCCCGGATCACCACCGACAGGTGCACCCCGCGCCGCGGCTCGGAGATGACCAGGAACTCGTCGTCGTCGTGCTCGGGAGTGCTCATCCCCATGACGGCGACGTCGACGCCGGCCACCTTCAGCTTGGTCGCCGTCCGGCTGCCGTGGTACTCGGCCGTCGGGTCGGTGCCGGTCAGCACGTCGGCCAGCACGCGGGCGTGCTCCCAGGCGGGCGCGACCAGGCCGTAGACCTCCCCGCGGTGCTGGGCACACTCGCCGATGGCGTAGACGTCCGGGTCGTCGGTGCGCAGCTGGTCGTCGACCAGGACGGCGCGCTCCACCTCCAGCCCGGACAGGACGGCGACGTCGGTGTTGGCCCGCACGCCGGCGGCCACCACCAGCAGGTCCGCGCCGATCTCCCGGCCGTCGGCCAGCCTGACCCCGCGCATCCGGTCGGGCCCGATGACCTCGCTGGCGAAGACGTCCAGGTGCACGGTGATGCCGAGGGACTCGACGCTGCGTTTCAGGATCGCCCCGGCCTCGGGGTCCAGCTGGGCGTTCATCAGGTACGGCGCGGCGTGCACCAGTTCGACCTGCATGCCATGGGTCTGCAGCGCGCGGGCCGCCTCCAGCCCGAGCAGCCCGCCGCCCATGACCACGGCCCGCTCGTGCGTCGCGGCGGCGGCGAGCAGCGCCCGGGCCTCGTCGATGGTGCGGAAGCCGTGCACGCCCGGCAGCAGGCCGCCGTCCTCGGCCCGCACACCCGTCATCGGCGGGATGAACGAGCGGCTGCCGGTGGCCAGCACCAGGTGGTCGTAGGGGGTGACCGACCCGTCGGCGGCGTGGACGTGCTTCGCCGGGGCGTCGATCCGGTCGACCCGCACCCCGGCCCGCAGGGTCACGCCGTTGTCGGAGTACCAGTCGTGGCTGTTGAGCACGATGTCGTCCTCGTGCTCCTCCCCCGCCAGCACCGGGGACAGCATGATCCGGTTGTAGTTGCCGTGCGGCTCGTCGCCGAAGACGGTGATGGCGAACTGGTCGCCGCCCCCGCGCTCGAGCACCTCCTCGACGAACCGTGCACCGGCCATCCCGTTGCCGACCACGACCAGGCGCTGCCGGCTGTCGACGCCGTCGACGTCGTCCAGGCCGAAGGTGAGTGCGGTGACGCCCTCGGGGCGCCCTCCGAGGACGGCCGTCATCAGACCTCCACCATGCCCAGGTCGATGACGAGCTCCCCGGTGACGCCCTCGGGGGCGGCGGCGTGCAGCTCGACGACCGTGCCGCCGGTGAGGTCCTCGACCACCCGGAGCGGCACGTGCACGTCGCCCTTGGCGCCGATCGGGAACCAGCGCATCGGCTGGCCGTCGCGGACCAGCAGGACGTAGACCAGCTCGTCGGTGGAGTTGCCGCCCCGGAAGTACAGCGCCTGGGCACTGGAGCCGGCCGGCACCTGGTAGCGCAGGGCGGGGTCGATCGGGCCGGGCTTGGCCAGGCCCTCCCCGGTGATCGGGTAGACGCCTTGCAGGAACCGCGGTGTGCTCTTCACGCTGGTGGTCCTCCTCCGGGACGGGGGGCGAGGGACTTCGGTGGGGTCGTGCCGGTGGGGGCGGGGCTGCGGTTGGGCCCCGGGGGCGGGGATGCGTTCCTCGGGGCCGCCGACCCGGCTGACCGCGACCGCGCAGACCTTGAAGGCCGGCATCCGGCTGGTCGGGTCCAGCGCGGGGTCGGTCAGGGCGTTGGCGCTGGAGCCGCCGCCCCAGTGGAAGGGCGCGAACACCACATCGGGCCGGATCGTGTCGGTGAGCCACGCTGCGAAGCGCGCGCGGCCGCGGCGGGTGGCCAGCTCCACCAGGTCCCCCTGGCCGACGCCGACGGCGCGGGCCAGGTCCGGGTGCATCTCCGCGCGCGGGGTGGGGGCGATCAGCTGCAGGCTGCGGGAGCGCCGCGTCTGCGCCCCGGACTGGTACTGGGCCAGCACCCGGCCGGTGGTGAGCACGTACGGGTACTCGGCGTCCGGCTCCTCGTGGGCTTGCACGTGCTCGACCCGCACGAACCGTGCCCGGCCGTCCGGGGTGGCGAACCGGTCGGCGAACAGCCGGGGGGTGCCGGGGTGGTCGGGACCCGGGCAGGGCCAGAAGACGCCCTGCTCGTCGTCGATCCGGCGGTAGGTGATGCCGGAGTAGTCCGCCGTCCCGCCGACGCTGGCCCGGCCGAGCTCGGCGAACACCGTCTCGGGGTCGCCGCTGAACCTGTCGCCCACGCCGAGGCGGGCGGCCAGCTCGGTCAGCAACTGGAGGTCGTCGCGGACCTGTTCGGGCGGGTCCATCGCCCGGCGGCGCCGGATGACCCGGCCCTCCAGGTTGGTCATCGTGCCGTCCTCCTCCGCCCACATGGCGCTGGGCAGGACGACGTCGGCGAGCTCGGCGGTCTCGGAGAGGAAGAAGTCGCTGACGGCGAGGAAGTCGAGGTCCCCGAGCCGGCTGATCACCCGGCGGGCGTCGGGCGCGGAGACGGCGATGTTGGAGGCCAGCACCAGCATCGCCCGGACGCCGCCGTCGGTGCCGAGCCGGTCGAGCATCTCGAACGCCGATCGGCCCGCGGTCGGGATCGAGTCAGGGTCGACGCCCCAGACGGCGGCGACGTGGGCACGGGCCGCCGGGTCGGTGATCTTCCGGTAGCCGGGCAGCTGTTCGGACTTCTGACCGTGCTCCCGGCCACCCTGCCCGTTGCCCTGCCCGGTGACGGTGCCCCAGCCGCTGCCCTCGCGGCCGGCCAGGCCGAGGGCCAGGGCGAGGTTGATCCAGGCCTGGGCGGTGTCGGTGCCGCTGCGGTGCTGCTCGGCGCCGCGGGCGGTGAGGATGATCGACCGATCGCCGCGGGCGAGGGCGAAGACGATCCGCCGCTGCTGCTCGACCGGCACGCCGGACAGCCGCTCGACGCGATCTGGCCAGTAGCCGGCCACCCCGGCGCGCACGTCGCCGAAGCCGGTGGTGCGGGCGGCCACGTAGGCCTCGTCGACGAGGCCCTCGGTGAGGGCGATGTGCAGCAGGCCGTTGGCGAGGGCCAGGTCGGTGCCCGGCAGCGGCTGGACGTGCAGGTCGGCGTTCTTCGCGGTGCTGGTGCGTCGCGGGTCGATCACGATGTGCTGGGCGCCGCGCTCCCGGCCGGCGTCGAAGTACTGCATCGCGGGGGGCATCGTGTCGGCCGGGTTGCTGCCGACCAGGACGACGACGTCGGCGTCGGCGATGTCGGACAGCGGGAACGGCATCCCGCGGTCCAGCCCGAAGGCGCGGACCGCCGCACCGGCGGCGGAGGACATGCAGAAGCGGCCGTTGTAGTCGATCGCGCTGGTGCGCAGCGCGACCCGGGCGAACTTGCCGAACTGGTAAGCCTGCTCGTTGGTCAGCCCGCCGCCGCCGAAGCAGCCGACGGCGTCGCGGCCGTACCGCTCCTGGGTGCCGGTGATCGCCTCGACGACCCGGTCCAGGGCGACGTCCCAGGTGCTCTCGACCAGCGGGCTGGTGCGGTCACCGGGCAGCGCCCGGACCAGCGGCCGGGTGAGCCGCTCGGGGTGGTCGAGGAGCTCGGGTGCCGACCAGCCCTTGGAGCACAGGCCGCCCTTGTTGACCGGGAAGTCCGCGGGCACCAGGGTGGCCGGCCGGTCGCCGGCGGTCATCGTGACGCCGCACTGCAGCGAGCAGTACGGGCAGTGGGTCGCGGTGGTGCGGGTACCGGTGCCCGGGCGGACGGGAGAGCTGGCTGCGGACACGTCAACGAGACTGCGGTGGTGCGGTTTCCCCGCCGCTGCGCCTGCGTCAAGGTCGCGTTCCGTCGACCTCACGCCCGGCCGGCGGGGGTGGTGCGGTCAGCCCGTGGGCGGAGCCCAGTAGACGGCGATCTCCACGAGGTTGGCGTCGGGGTCGCGGACGTAGACGCTCCGCATCGGCCCCAGGGCGCCGACCTTCGGCACCGGCCCGTGCTCCACCGCGACCCCGGCGGCGGCGAGCTCCGCCCGGACCTGGTCGAGCGGGGTCTCGGTGATGAGACAGAAGTCGCCGCTGCCCGCGGTGGCGGAGGCGGCCCGCGGGCTGAACTCCCGGCCGACCTGGTGCAGGTTGATCTTCTGCCGACCGAAGACGAGCGCCCGCCGACCGCCGTCGAACGTCTCGGCGCGCATGCCGAGCACGCGCGTGTAGAAGTCGACGGTCACCTCGATGTCGGCGACGGTGAGCACCAGGTGGTCGAGCCGGTCGATCTGCATGCCGACGGTTGTACGCGGGGTGGGCGCGCTCAGTCCCAGCCGCCGCGCTGCTTCTTCAGCTGGCTGCGCTGCTTCTTGGCCTGGATCCGCCGCTCCTGGGAGCCGCGGGTGGGCTTGGTCTTCCGCCGGGCCGGTGCGGGAGCGGCGAGGGCGGCGCGCAGGACGGCGGCCAGCCGGGCCCGCGCCGCCTCCCGGTTGCGCAGCTGCGCCCGGTGCTCGCTCGCCGCGATGGTGAGCACGCCGTCGACCAGTCGGTCGCCCAGCCGCTGCACCAGCCGGCTCCGCTGGGTGTCGCTCAGGCCGGGGATCTCCAGCGGCGACACCGACAGCTCGACC